>JAIBAP010000069.1 GCA_019695115.1 Caldilineales bacterium
AAACATTGCACGAGTATGATAATATCTGTCATGAGCGGTGCGAACCCGGTGTGAGAATTTGCTGGTGAGCCGATTCTCTATCCTAATTCGCCCGCTCCTTTCTTCGCTAATTTTGGCGAAGGTATTGATTTTTTGCTGGGGATTATGATGCATTTGCCCTTTCCTGCAGTGGGTCAGTGTCAAATAGTTTTGCTACATATAGATGCGTTTATGATCCCGACGTTGGAGCAGAGTGTAGTTCCATTAACCAAACCGACAGCGGGGCCTGTGCGCCAGCGCCTGGATTATTTGCTTGCTCTGTTGACAATCAGTGTGGCGCCTGTCTTGCTACAGGCCAGACTTGTCGGGTAGAGAACGATGATTGTGTCATAGAGGGCGTGTTTTCTGGCGGGGGTGACCCATGTCCGGGCAATGCTGTGTTTATCAACAACGGTTGTAGTTGTTCTAGTTTACCCACCAGCACCCCCCCGCCCGGCGCCACGGCCACACCCGTGCCCACCGTCGCCCAACCTTGTACTTGGCCAAACCCCACCAACACTTGTGGCAACTGGGTGACTGGTTTGTCATCCAATCACTGTGGCTGCAGTGGTTGGAATGAACTTTCCAGCTCACTGCAGTTGATGTCTTGTAGTACCACCATCAGTTTATCCCAGGCCCCGACCCTGAACTTCGCTTATATCAACACAGGTGAAGCCGGCGATCACTGGGGTTACATCAACTCTGTGACAGTCAATTGGGGGGATGGTAGTTCCACCAGCCAGACTGTGAACACGATATATTCTGGCAACGGCACTTTCAGTGTCACCAAGCCTTCTGCCTATAGCACAACTGGGACAAAAGCCGTCACTATATCCGGGGTAGTAGTCAATAACACGCAATGTCCTGTCGGTGGACACAACTATTCTGGTGTTACCTCCACCACCATCAGCGTCGTTGCTCCGACGGCTACCCCCACGCCCACACCCACTTCCACCCTGACGCCCACTCCATCCCGCACACCTACTCCCACCAGTACGCCTACTCCGGTTCTGACCGCTACTCCCACTGCCACCCCCACCCGTACCCCCACCCCGACTCCCACTCCCACGCCTGGTCGAGACACTATCGCTTCATATAAGCCCAGTGTCAGTTGTAGTTACAACTCTGGCGCTGATCGACTGGAGTACAATTGGAACTGGACGGGGGATGGCACTTGTGCCGGCTGTGAAGGGCCGGTCAGTTTCTGTGCCGGGGGTGTGCCTTTTGGTCCATATTGGCCGGGTCATGGTGCCACCTGTGATACAGGACCATACAACTATGTCATCCGCAACTTAAATAACAATACAGCCATCGCCAACGCCAGCAACACCGGCGCCAGTAGTTACAACCTCAACTGTACTTCCGCTTATGATGGAGTCAGTGTCCGGGCAGAGGTCCGCTCGCTTGACGCTCGGGGCAACACTTTGTCCACCAACGCTTTTGCTACCTGCGACGCGACTTGTCCAGCCGCTACACCCACGCCTACCGCCACGCCCAGTCCTTTGACCGTCAGCTGTAGCAGTGCTAGTCTGACTTTTTCCCGCCCCACGGTGGCGCCCAACACTGTCCTGGACGGTACGACCGTCACTTACACCACCGGTTCCTCAACTGGTGGTTGGACCCAGGGTACTTGGTTTGAGTACTCGACACTTGGCCAGAATCCAACTTTTTGTAGTAATAATGGTGTTTGTAGTGTTGATACCAATAGCGCCAACGGCAGTCCAGGGCGGCCAATAGTTGGGGCGGGTGAGAACAACTTGTTCGTGGCTGGCGTTGTCAAAGCCTGGATTTGCAGGCAACGACCTGCCAGCCTATCATGTGTGCATAACGTTGATCGCAGAACAACTTTTCGCACACAACCTATCCATGATGCCAGTTGACACCATCGACAAACTATATCAGATCGCCGAGACGCAGGCCGGCTATTTCACGACCAGTCAGGCTGAAGCCGCGGGTGTCGATCGCTCTCGTCTCTCGCGTTTTGTTGCCGCCGGGCGTCTACAACGGGTCAGACACGGCGTCTATCGTCTCGCTCATTTTCCGCACTCGCGTCACGAAGACCTCTTCATCGCCTGGCTGCAGACTGGCCCGGACTCCATCATTTCACACGATAGTGCGCTCGCACTCTACGATCTTTCAGATGCCCTGCCGTCGATAATCCATGTTACCATCCCGCGTACGGCTTCGCGCCGGCGGCATGGCCTGCAACTGCACACAGGTCGAATCAACCGTGACGAGACCACCAACTATGAGGGTCTGCCCGTGACTACCGTTGCCCGGACGATTGCCGATGTCGCCCTTGCCGGTCTGTCCGTTGAACTCATTCAACAAGCCGTATGGGAAGCGATGGAACGAAGACTGGTGCAGCCTGAAGACCTGGTGACGATGGCAAAGCAGCGCGGATCGCACGTGGCCCAGGTGATCGATCAAGCCATCGCGACATGCAGACAGCGATCTGAGGCAAGCGTGGCATGACTACCTACCAGACAAGCGCAGCCTTTCGTCGCGCGCTCGAAGATCGGCTCCTGACCCGGAGTAATCGAACAGCGGTGTCTCTGATTCGACTGCGCAAGCTCGTGGCATTTGACCGCTTTTTGGCGCGGATGGTGCAGTCGCAACCAGGTGTTTGGATGTTGAAGGGAGGTCTGGCATTTCAAATGCGAATTGGGGATCGCGCACGAACAACCAAGGACATAGATATCCTGCTGACCATCCCAACTGCCCAAGTGCAAAGAGCATTGAACAGCGCGGCGTCGCTCGATTTGGGTGATTGGTTCGGCTTTACCGTTCGTCCGGCCACCAGTGCGTTACCCGCACCAAATGAAGGGGGCACGCGTTTCTTCGTCACTTCACGTCTGGATAGTCGTATATTCGAGACCTTTCATGTGGATGTGGGCGTCGGTGATCCCGTTATCGAACCGGCTGAGAACTTCACGACGCCGCCCTTGCTGACCTTTGCCGACATTGACCCTATCGTGATTCCATGTTACCCGCTGGCCCAGCACCTGGCCGAGAAAATACATGCCTATGTTCGCCCCAGGGCTACAGGCGAAAGTACGCGCGTCAAAGACTTGATCGACATTCTTCTTGCTGCCGAATTGATGCAGGTGAACGGCTCGGCGCTGTTGTCGGCAATTCGAGCCACCTTCGCTGTTCAGGCCGACCGCGAACCACCGTCGAGCTTTCCCGATCCGCCAAAAGGTTGGGCGGTGACGTTTAGGAGAATGGCCGAGGAAGTCGGTCTGAGCCACACCAATCTGGTGGACGGAGTTGCGGCTGCACGACGATTTCTTGAACCTGCCCTGAATGGAGTGGCGATTGGCACTTGGTCGCCTATCGAGCAAACCTGGCTCCCTATCAATCAAGCCCCCTAAAGCGACCTACGGCCCCACCACCCACCCCACCCCCACCAACGCAAAGGCCGGATTCGGCTCGGTCAGCCCATCCCCCACCACCACCGTCGCCGGCCAGACAGCGGCCGTCGCTTCGGCGGCCGCGCCGGGAGCGGGGCCGGAAGCGGGGCCTTTGACGCCGACGAAAGCGTGCGCCCGCCGCAGGTCGCCGCGGATGTCGGTCTGCACGCCCAGGCTGCGCAAGGCCGCCACCGCCTCCTCGCCCAGGTTGAAGGCAGCGGCGTCGCGCACCGCCCCGGCGACGATGACGCCCGCTGGCAGGGCCGCCACCCATGCCGCCAGGTCGGCGCTGGGCTGCGGGGCCAGATAGGGATCGTGCGTGTCGAACACGGCCGCATCCAGCACCCGCCCGGTGGCCGGTTCGATGGCGACGAGATTGTAGCCGCGCTGGTTGGGGCTGTGTTCCACGCCATCGACATAGATATGGCCGAAATCGCCCGTATCCTTGCCGGCGCTGCGGACGACGATGCTGACCGGGCTGACCACGCCGGTGGCGCCGATGTCGTGCGGGGAGAAAGCAAGGTCGGCGGGGGTGAAGGTGCGATCCGCCCGGAGGTCAAGGCGGCGCGGCAGGCCATCGGCTGAGGCCGGCAGGGCCAGGGCGAGCGAGTTGAGGCCGGGCTGAAGCTCGTGCTCGGCCAGGAAATTGCCATCGAGCCAGAATGCCAGCGTCTGCGGGCCGGGGCTGAGCAGGGTCAGGCGGAACTCGGCCGGTTGGGTGAGGCCGGGGAGCAGGAGGCTGGGCTGGTCGCGCGTGGCCCAACGCACCGGCTGCCCCTCGTAGGCGCTCACCGGCCCCCAGCCCTGCCGCAGATACGAGGGCAGTTCAGGGTCGCCTGCGGTCAGGGCGAGCTGCGGGCGTTCGGCGGGCCAACGGGCTTCGTAGCGGGCGATGCCGTCGCTTGCGGCCACGAAAGCGAGCGGGAAAAGCTGAGTGAGTTGCTGCTCGAAGTCGGGGGGAACCTTGTCGCGGTGGACGAGGACAGTGTGAACGGCGAGGAAGCGCAGGAGGTCGGGCGCAAGTTGTTGGGCCAGATGCAAGTCCTCGTCTGCTACCGGGCGGCCATCCTGCAGGGCGGCCAGCACGCCGATGACCGGGTTTTCGAGAAAGTATTGGAATTTGTGCTCAGGATTGCGGCTGGTGTTGCCGCCCAGGATCGGCTTGCCGTGATAGCTCTGATACCACTGCTCGAACATGATCACCACATCCGACTTGCCGAAGACATCGAAGCCATTGCGCCAGCCAGCGGGCAGGTCGAGCACGGCGCCGGGGCGAGGGTCGGCGACGATGGGTTGGTAGGCGGCAGGCAGCCGGAAATCAGATAGCGGCAAGGGGAAAGAGAGATGCTCGAACAGGATCAGGGCGGCCAGGAGCAGGAGGACGGGCCGACGGCGGGCCGGGCGCAGGCGATCGAGCAAGGCGGCGGCCCCCAGGCAGGCCAGCAGCCCCAGCCCCAGCAGGATGAGGACGCTGTATCGGCTGGGGTAGCGGTTGGCCTGGAAGAAGGGAATTTTCAGCAGCAGCGGGAAGACGCCGGGGAGGCCGGTGTCGTAACCGGCGATGCGCAGGCTGGGGCCGAGCGAGACCAGGAGGAAGAAGCCGGTCAGCCCGGCCAGCCCCCAGGCCCAGGCTCGCCGGCGGTTGGCCCACAGCCCGGCCGCCGCCAGGACGAGGACGGTGTAGCCGAAGAAGAGATGCTGGCCCTTGTTCACCTGGAATTGCGTGCCGTCGGGACGGATGGCCGAGTCAGAGGCAAGGCCGCGGATGAGACCGCCCAAGAGGGGATGGAGTTGGGTGGGGACGAGGAAACCGGCGAGATCGGCCGAGAAGACATCGGCAAAACCACCGCCTTCGACCAGGAAATCGCTCTCGTTGGCCAGGTCGGGGGCCATATTCAGCAGATAGGGGGACAATCCAACCACGAACAAGACCCCGGCAATGGCCGCAGAGCCGAATAGCCGCCCAAAAGCGGGCCGGGCCGCTGGCCGCACGAGCGCGACCAGCCCCACCAGCGCCACCACCAGGATGATCAGGAGGACGCCAAAACTGCCGTAGGTCAGTTCGGCCCAGGTCTGGAAGCAGAGAAAGAGGCCGAGCAGGAGGCCGTCCCGCCAGCGGAAGGGCGGGCGCAGGCTTCGCACCAGGTACAGGGCCACGAACGGCAGCCACTGCGACGAGGCGATGTTGAACTGGCCGAGCGAGACATAGAACAGCCTGGTCGAGGCGAAGGCATAGAGCAGCGCCGCCAAGAACGCCGCGCCCGCCATCCCCCCCGTCCGCTTGCGCCCCCCCGCGGCCAGCACCTCCCGCGCCAGCAGATAGGCGCCCAGGCCGGCGATGACAAAGCTGCTGAGCAAGAGCAGGTTGCTGGCCAGAATGACCGACCCGGCCAGTTGCAGGGGCAGGCCGAGGGCGCCGTTGAGCAGCGTCAGGGTGTAGAAGGCCAGGTTGATGCTGACGGGATAGAACATGCTATCGCCATCGAAAGGGTTGTGGATCAAACCCTCGCCCCCGGCCCGATCCACCCAACTGTGTTTGGCCCACCACAGGTTCCAGGTCAGGGCGGGGTCGTCGATGCCGTCGCCGGGGACATGCGTCAGCAAATGGGGCAGCAGCGGCCAGGTCAACAGCAGGCCCAAGACAGCCAGCAGGAGGACGAGGCGCCAGAGGTGGAGTGGCGGCCGGGTGATCACTGCCCCTCTCCTCCGCCCGGCCGGCGCCCTTCATCCCAGCCGGCGAAGACCTCGGCCGGGCTGAGGCCCCGCTGCCAGGGTTCGGGCGGCGTCTTGGGCCGGGCGCGAGCCACGGCCAGCGCCCAGATCTCGCCGGCGCCGGCCTCGTGCAGGGCCTGGGCGCAGGCCTTCAGGGTCGAGCCAGTGGTGCAGACGTCGTCGATCAACAACACCCGCTCACCGTGCAACAGCCCCGGTTGGACGGGCAGAAAGGCGTCGCGCACGTTTTCCAGGCGCTGGCGGCGGTTGAGGGTGGCCTGGGGTTGGGTGTGACGGGCGCGGTAGATGAGGTCGGTTCGCACAGGCAGACGGCTGGCCCTCGCCACCTCCTGCGCCAGCAGTTCGCTCTGGTTGTAGCCGCGAAAGGCCAGGCGGTCGGGATGGAGAGGCACGGGGACGAGTGTATCGAAACTGAGGGCGTGGGTTTGCAGGTAGCTGGTCAAGAAAGCGGCCAGGGGCCGGCTCAGAGCCTTGTGGCCCTGGTATTTGAAGCCCTGGATGGCAAAAGCCATCGGCCCGCCATAGAAAACGACCCCTCGCATCCCGCGCAAGGGGTCGGAAGGCGCCTGTTGGCACTCGTGGCAGGTGCAGCGCCGGGTGGTGGGGTTGCCGCAGCGCACACAGATGTCATCGCCAATCAGGGTAGCCTGATCGCGGCAGCGCCGGCAGAAATGCGAGCCAAGCCGCCGGCAATTGACGCAGCGCGGCGGAAAGATCAACTCGGCAAGGCCATGGAGAATGGCGCCAGGCTCCATGTCAGCAGCCGCCAGAGGGCCGCACTGCGCGTGCTTCGTCGGTCACAAGGCTGGGTTTACGCTCAGGCAGCCGCCTGCGGGAACCAGGTGTTGATCAGGTCGAAGACAAAAGCGCGCAGGTCGTCGCCCAGAATGAGCAGGATGGCCAGGATGATGATGGCGATGAGCAGGAGGATAAGCGCATACTCGATGGCGCTTTGCCCGCTCTCGTCGCGCCAGTTGGGGGGAGATGGTGTCATAGAGGGAGATGGGGGCGGGCTTTTTTGGCGGCCGGCGTCTCGTTTGGATTGGTAACGACCAGGCGCAGGACGGTGGAGCCGGCCTTGAAGATCTCCTGGCGCGAGATTTTGGAGGCACCCCGCCGGCGGTCGGTGAAAACGATGGGAGTCTCGCCCACGCGGAAGCCGGCGCGCTGGACGCGCCACAGCATCTCGACCAGATAGGAATAGCCGTCGGCGCGGATGGAGGCCGGGTCGACCGCCCGCAATACCTCTGCCTGATAACAGCGAAACCCGGCTGTGCAATCGCGCGCCTGCAAGCCCAGGGCGGCGCGAGCGAAGAAGTTGGCCCCGCGGCTGAGCAGACGCCGGTGCAGCCCCCACAGCCGCACACCGCCGCCCGGCACATAGCGCGAGCCAATGCCCAGGTCGCACGTCCTGGTCAGGTCGATCAGCGAGGGCACATAGCGCGGGTTGTGCGAGAAATCGGCGTCCATAGTGACGATGCGTTCGTAGCCGCGCTCCAGCGCCAACTCGAAACCGGCCGTGTAGGCTGTCCCCAGCCCCAGTTTCCCGGCCCGGTGCAGCACCCACACGAAGGGCCGATGCGCAGCCGCCACTTCATCGGCGATCTGTCCGGTGCCATCGGGCGAATTGTCATCGACGATGAGGACGTGGAGGCCAAGCCCCAGTGCCAGCAGGCTATCGACCAGGGGGGCGATGTTCTCTGCTTCGTTGTAGGTGGGGATGATGACAAGCGATCGCACGTGGGAAAGGGCCTTGGGGGGATGCCGTCAGGTGGAACGGCGAACCGATTCTAGCACAGGGAAAAGAGGGGGCAAAGTCGGCCAGCCCTAAGCCAGTCGCTCTCGATCGATGGCAAACAATCGCATACCGATTCCCCCAATGACAATTGGACGTGAAGTTCCTCCCCAATGGTTGTCACCAAACCGTCGGTACGCTTGAAAGACGAATCTTACCATCTCGGCTTATCACCGGTACATCGAAAGACATGGCTGTGGCGGCAATGATGCGATCTGGCATGTCAGGAATGACTCCACGATCGATATGCTGCATGGCTTCGGCAATCCTGCGGTTCAACGGCGTCTCGACCAAGACAGTATCTTCAGCTTCAAGTTCTTTGACAACGCGAGCAAGTGTCGCTTCAGAAATCCGCCCTTTTTCGGCGAGGTAAACGATCTCGATCAAGGTGATCGGAGACACGCCAACTTGATCGCCGGCAGTGGCCAGGCCTTCGATCAGAGCGTGAGCTCGCTGCGAAAGCCGAGAATCACCAAACACATACCAAATGACAGCATGAGTATCAGCCACAGCCCTCAGCATCAGATATCCTCGCGAGGAAAGTCAGCCCAGACCTCGCGCCGGGCTTCATCGATCTCCTCGGATGAAGGAGCAGAGCCAAGATCGGCACAGATTCCCCACAGGGAGCGTTTGGAGATCGAGTCGGCCATGTTCAAGCCGCGTTCGATGTCTGGCGTGATCCGTACAAGCAATCGCACTTTGTCCAGCAAGGAAAGCTGGTTGGTCAATCTGACAACTTCATTCAAAGTGACTGGATCGAACATGGGAAATTGCTCTAAACACAAGTATTAGCGTCAGGAAACATATCATGAACAAAATGCGCCTGTCAAACGTTCGTTGACCGACGGCTCACCTGTCCAGGCCGGCCACGAAGCGCCGGAACTGGGCCAGGGCGGCGCTGGTGGCCGGGTGATGGCGGCGCAGAAGTTCATCCGGGCCCAGGCCTGACTCGTGCGCGGCCAGGATCTGCACGGCTTTGGCCTCGGTCTCCATGTCCAGATAGCTGGACGAGAGGCGCAGGCTGAGGTCGCTTGCGGGCGCGCCGAAGGCCGCGCCGGGCAGGGTGGCCAGATGGTAAGCGTCGAGAAGATGGTTCGCCAATCCGACCGAATCGATGATCCCGCGCGCCGCCAGGGCCGGGCGCCAACGGTCGAAATTGGCGAAGACGTAGAAGGCGCCATCCGGCCGGGGGCAGGCTATCCCCAACCCCACCAGCCCCTGCCACAGGTGCTGTGTGCGCAGGGCGTGCAGGTGTGTGCAGGTCTGGATGTAGTCTTCGATGCCTGGGTCGCCGCTGTAGGCCAGCACGGCGGCGTGTTGGACCGGGGCCGAGGGGCTGGACCAGACTTCGGCGGCCACGGTGCGGGCAGCATCCAACAAGCCTTTGGCGGCATGGTCGGACGGCAACACGGCCACACCCAGCCGCCAGCCGCCCAACGAGAGGTGCTTGCTCAGCCCGCCCAACACCGCCGTTCCTTCGGGATAGTCGCAGGCCAGGCTGCGGTGCGGGAGATGGCCATGGGCGGTAAGGGCGTAGATTTCATCGGCGATGATGAACAGGCCCTGCTGGCGGCAAAACTCGGCGATTTCAGCCACCAGGCCGGGCGGCAGCATGCGGCCGGTGGGGTTGTTGGGGCTGTTGAGGACGAGCAGGCGGGGGTCGCCGCCGGCGGCGCGGGCAGCGCGGACGGTCGTCTCCAGCGCCTCGAGGTCGAGTTCGTAGCCGTCGGCGGGCGAGGCCGGCGCCCAGAAGACGCGCTTGCCCGCCATCAAGGCGTGCGGGCGATAGCTCACCCACGAGGGCGTGGGCAGGATGAGGTCGCCGTCGAGGGCCTGGATGAGGGCGTAGATCAGCGGCTTGCTCCCCGGCCCGATCAGCACCCGGTCGGCGGCGGCGTCCAGCCCGAAATGACGCTGGTAGAAGGCGGCCACGGCCTGACGCAGCGCCGGCAAGCCCTGCGCCGGCAGGTAGGCGGCACGATGGGTGTTGGCGGCCAGGGCTGCGGCCAGGGCGGGATGGACGGGAAAACGCGACTCGCCAAAGCCCAGGTGATAAACCTCCTCCCCCGCCGACCACAAGGCATTGACCTTCTCATTGATCGCCAGCGTCGGCGATGGCTCGAAACCGCTCAGTCGTGCGGAAAGCTGGATACTCATGGCGGCAACCCCTCTGGATCACAGTGGATCACGAATGACACGAATGGACGAATGGCACAAATTCATCAGTCTTCTGTTCTTTCAGACACAAATAGGAAAAACACAAATAATTCGTGTCATTCGTAAAATTTGTGTCATTCGTGTTAGAAAAAACGACGCCCGATCACATCATCCTCAGACACAAATAGGAAAAACACAAATAATTCGTGTCATTCGTAAAATTTGTGTCATTCGTGTTAGAAAAAATGACGCCCGATCACATCATCCTCAGACACAAATAGGAAAAACACAAATAATTCGTGTCATTCGTAAAATTCGTGTCATTCGTGTTAGAAAATGGTGCTCGATCACGCCAACCCCAACAGAACGCGCGCCTCGGCAGGGGTGGCCACCTCGCGTTGGAGTTGCCGGGCCAGCGTCACGGCCTGCTCGACGAACTCGGCATTGCTCCGAGCCAACACACCCTTGCGCAGATAGAGGTTATCCTCGAAGCCGACGCGGATGTGCCCGCCCAGCAGAATCCCCAGCGTGATCATCGGCAACTGCGCCCGGCCCACCCCCAGCACCGACCAGACCGCCCCCTCCGGCAGTTGCCGCTGCATGAAGATCAGGTTTTCGGGCGTGGGGGGGATGCCCCAATCGATGCCCATGCAAAGCTGGAAATAGGGCGGCGGGTCGACCAGCCCGTCCTCGATCAGCCGTCGCGCCTGATGGATATGGCCGACATCGAAGACCTCGATCTCCGGCTTGACCCTGGCGGCCTGCATCGCCCGCGCCGCCTGCTCGACCCAATCGGGCGGGTTGGCGAACAGCCGGTCGCGGAAGTTGACCGAGCCGACATCGAGCGAACACAGTTCGGGGCCGAGCGAAACCGGTTCGAGACGGCGTTCGCCCGCATCCGGCCCGGTGATGTTGAGGCCGCTGGTGGTCAGATTGATCAACAGGTCGCTTTCGGCCCGCACCCGCGCCACCACCTCGCCGAACAGGGCCAGATCCGAGGAGGGCGCGCCGGTCTGCGGGTCGCGGACGTGGATGTGGACGATGGCCGCCCCGGCCCGCCAACAGTCGAGGGCGGCGGCGGCGATCTCGGCCGGCGAGTAGGGCACAGCCGGGTTCATGGCCTTGGTAGGCCGCGAACCGGCGAGGGCGGCGGTGATGACTAGTTTTTGCATGACTGCAAGTGTCTACTACCCTCGCTCAACCCCCAACTGACGTACAACAATGACGAACTGCGCAAGCACCTCTTCCGGAGTAGGTTTCGTGCAAGGGATGTGTTGATTAGCCGCCCCAATTGGGTGGTAATGCCAGAACTTGTAGTTGTCATAACCCGTGATACGTTCACCGTCCTTGATCAGCGCGTAACTTGTCTTCTGGGTGAGTGCATTGAAGTAAGCAACCATGAATACATCTGCACCCCACTCGGCGCGACATGACAAAACCACCCCACGGTTTTCGGAGCAGTTCAGGGTAGCCTGCGGAAAGTGCTCGGCCAGGGCGTTTGCGAGCGCCCGGCGAAACTCCAGGAGCGTCACTGCGAGAGCGCATTAAGGGCGCGCAATTGCTGAAGCCAGTGTCTTTTCTCGGCGACCAAATCGGCCCATCGCATTGCATCCATCTCGAGGCCAAATCCGAACTCATCGCCCAGTCTCCCTGATTCCAGTTCGAGTTTGAAGTCCTCATATTCCAGGCCGTATTTGAATTCCAGTTCTAGCTGGTCCCTTTCACATGCTTCTAGATTGCTCTGAATTGTTCCACGCAAAAGGTTAGTGATCTTGGCGTCAGGGGTTTCACCCACAACGTTTTCTAGCAGTGGTCGCAATCTGAAGGAAAGTCCGAATGGGATGGTATCAGTGATCGCTGACATGGCTCTGTCTCCTTTGGCGGACACGCAGTATACCTTGATTCTTACTTTTCGTACACCCACTCCTCGAATATCGGCGTCAAATCGCAGTTGCAGTGCTGCTCGGCCAATGCCTTCAGCCCGTCGGTGGTGGAGATGTCCCAACGATAGGTCTGATAATAGTCGCGCAGGAAGGCGTCGAAGGCGTCGTCGCCGATCTCGTCCCGCAGGGCCCCGAAGAAGAGCGGGCCGCGGCCATAGACGATGGCGCTGTAGTCGCTCTCGCTGTAGTCGCGCACCGGCAGGCCCACCGGGATGTCCGGGTCGCTGGCCCGGTCGAGCCGGCTGGTTAGCGACTGCTTGAAGCCGTTGTAGCCATTCTGACCGTAGGCGGCCTCGTAATAGAGCCAGGTGGCGAACTGGGTCAGCGATTCGTCCAGCCAAGGTTCGTCCACCTGGTCGTTGCCAACGGTGCTGTAGAACCACTGATGGGCCACCTCGTGGGCGGTGGCGGCCTCGAAGAAGGAGATCTCGGGGTCGTAGATCTGGTCGGCCACGACGACGATGCCGGGGTATTCGATCCCGCCCGCCAGTGTGGGTGTGGCGGCCAGGTCCAGCTCGGTGAACGGATAGTCGCCGAAGTCCTGGCTATAGGTCTCGAAGGCTTTGGTGGCGATTTCCAGCGCCCGGCGGTTGGCCGCGGCCAATTCCGCCGGCGCATAGGCATCGATGGTCGTCTCGCCCACCTGCTCGCTTAGCCTTTCGTAGCGGTCACTGCTGACCAGATAGAAATCGCGCACCGGCCCTGCTGCCAGGGTCAAGACCTGCCGCCCGTCCTCCTCCTCGCGCCCGATCTCCCGGCCCGAACTGAGCACCGTCTGCCCGGCCGGCGCACTCACCCGCACCAGGTAGTAGCTGCTATCGGCATAGACCACATCGCCGTAGGGTGGGGCGATCTCGGCGTTCCAGCCTTCGTCGTCATAGACGGCGATCATCGGGTAGAAGTGCGGCAGGGCGAGGACGCCATCCAGCAAGGCAAAGGCGCCATAGTTGGGGCCTGGTTCGGTGGGGACCTGAACCTCGAAATCCATGCCGATGACGACCTGCTCGCCCGGCTGGAGGGGCGCCGGCAGGGGGACGATGAGGGCGCTGTCGTCCAGCTCATAGCCTGGCTCGACCGGGGCGGTATCGACGGTCAGGTTGGCGATCTCGGTGCGGCCGCCGAAGGTGTTGGGGAAGAGCCGGAAGGTGACGGAAGCGAGGGCGCTGTCTTCGGTGTTGGTGTAGCGCACTTCCTGGCGGCCCGTCACTTGCGTCAGGTCATCCGAGAGGGCGATATCGATGTGGTAGATGCTGGCGCCGGGGCGCTCGTCGAGGGCGCCCTGGTAGGCAGCAGTGAGGCCGGGGGCGAAGACAGAGCGATCATCCCAGGCGACATCGAAAAGGGTGGAATCGGGCAGGCCGACCTGGAAGACGAGCGAGGCGGTGGGGGTCGGTTCCGCCAGTGGTTCCGGGCTTGGCTCTGGCGGGGTGGTGGGTTGCTCGATCGGGGGCAGAGGCGTCGACTGCGGCAGGGCAGACGGGATGGCTCCGCAGGCAGGCAGCACCAGGCCGAGGAGTGCAACCGCAAGGATGAACTTGATCGAGCGCACGGGGCTGCGTCGATGGGGTGGATACGAGGGTGGGTGGTCCATTTGTGGAAGCGGATGGTCGTTAGCCGTGCAATGAAGCGGATCAGTTACCGTCGGTCGCGTCAACTTCTATATCAAGCTCGCCTTTGAGGGTTTTGATCAGCGGTGGAAGATCGTCCTTGATAGTTCGCCAGAGAATGTTCAAGTTGATGGAGAAATAGGCATGTACGAGGCGGTGACGCATGCCGATGATGTCGTCCCAAGGTATCTCTGGGAGTCGGCGCCGCGTCTCCTCGGAAGTCTGATAGGCGGCCTCACCGAGAATTTCGACGGCCTTGACCATCGCTAGGACGAGCTTGCGGTCGCTGTCCAAATCCTGGCGGTGCTTGCCCTGGGTGAATTCGACTGCTTCTTGTGCAGCATCCAGCATGTGGCGTAGGCGAATCACGTCATCCGGCCGCATATTGCACCTCTGCCTCCTCCATCACCTGGCGACGAAAATACCGGCTCAGGTCTTCGGGCGTACGCAGGTCAATCTTGCGCCCGCCAAGATACGCTGATAACTCACGCTCCATACGGGCCATGCCGAAAAGACCGGGCGCATAGCCTGACTCGAATTCGACGAGGATGTCTATATCGCTTTCGACCGTGAAATCTTCTCGCAAAGCAGAGCCAAACACCGCCAGTCGCCGGATGTGGTGATGTCGGGAAAAGTCGGCGACAAGGTCTTTGGGAATCTCGATCTTGAGAGTCATGGCTAACCCTCCATAGTAGCTAATACGCGCACAACTTTGTCATTGAGTCATTTCGGTGAAGCCTGCCATTTGACTGCTCGACTGATGAAGCGCGTTCGGATCACTCATTCAACCGCTGCACACTCGGCCGCAGGTCAAGCTCGTCGATCAGGGCGTTGATCTCGGCCTCAGTCAGCACCCGGCCCTTGCCGGCATAGGCCACCAGCGCCGCCTCCATCATGTTGGTGCCAAACGAGCGGCCTTCGTAGCGGGGGGTGGTGGTGATCAGCCAGCGCAGCCCGCGCTGCCGCAACAATTCCACATCCTGCTCGGTGGTGGTGTTGGTGACGATGGTCTTGCCGCTCAGCATGTCGGGCAGGTGCTTGCGGATGTAGAGGAAGTCGCCGGCGATCAGCTCGGCCGCCGACCAATAGGCCGGATACTTGGGCGTGATCTCCTCCTGTTTCTCGCCGGTGGGGTACAGCATCGAGATCGGCATCTGGCCGATGACTGGCAACAGCAGGCGGGTCAGGGTGCGGAGCTGTCCCAAGCTGCGCAGCGGCACCGGCAGGCCGAGGGCAAACATCAAGTCGCCGTACACCACATGATCCGAGGCTTCGGCCACGGCCTGAGCCATGCCGTAGCGATCGGCGCCCAGCGTCATGAACGATTGATGATAGTGCGGCTTGCCGCCCAAGGCCGGGGCGGCCAGCTCGAACACGCGTCGCTCCAGCGTGTGCTTCAGCCCGCGGCCATCCACTACTGGCGTGGTCTTGACGTTCTTGACCAGCCCCAGGCCCGACCGCAGGGGATATTCCCGGCCTTCGACGCGCAAATACAGTTCGACGCCGCCAACGCCCAAGGCATCGACAACGCCATCCAGTTCCTCGAACTTCTGGCGGGCCTTCACCTCGTCGCCATCCGTGCCGATGCGTTCGACGGTGATGGGGACGCCGTTGAGGGTGATGGTCACGCTCTTGTTGCGGATGCTGCCGCCCAGGCTGACGCTGACAACTCGTTTCATGAGGATGCTCCTGTGGTGCAATGTGGTAAACTTGGCCGATATGATACCCTACAAGCTACGCCTGCAAAACTTCCTCAGCTACCGTGAAGGCCAGTCGCCGCTCGACTTCAGCGGCATGCACCTGGTTTGTCTGGTGGGCGAAAACGGGCACGGCAAATCGGCCCTGCTGGATGCCGTGACCTGGGTGGTCTGGGGGCAGGCGCGGGGGAAATCGGATGACGATCTGGTGCACCTGGGTGCGGGAGAGATGCAGGTCGAGTTCGAGTTCGGGCTGGCCGGGCAGCGCTACAACATCATCCGCAAGCGGCTGATCAGCGGCAAGACGCGCAAGTCCGAACTCGAACTGGCGGTGTGGAACGAGGGCGAGACCGGCTGGCAGCCCCTGACCGAGCCGACCCTGCGGGCCACACAGGCGCGCATCGAGAGCCTGCTGCGGATGGACTACCACACCTTCGTCCATTCCGCCTTTCTCAAACAGGGGGCGGCCGATGCTTTCTCGCGCGCCCTGCCCGGCGCCCGCAAAGACATCCTCGCCCGCATCCTCAACCTGGCCCAATACGACGCCTACGCCGAGCGCGCCAAAGCCCTGGCCAAAGAAGCCGAGCGTGAGGCTGCCCTGGTGGAGGGCGAGGTGCGGATGATGGACGAAGAGATCGCCCGCCGGCCGCAGGTGGAGGCCGACCTGAACAGCGCCACCATCACCGAACTGCAGGCCCGCCTGGCCCTGAAGGAAGCCGAAGAAGGGGCCGCCGCCTTGCGCCTGGAAGAACAGGCTCTGGCCGGGCGCCGCCGCGAGCGCGCCGAACTGGCCGCCCGCCTCCAGCGCGACGCCCGCTTGCACGACGACACCGGCCGGCAACTGGCAAGCACGGGCGCACAAGTGGCGGCCGTCGTCGCCATCCTGGCCGAACGACAGGCCATCGAAGCCGGCTACGCCGCCCTGGCAGAAGCCCGCAGCGACGAGGCCCGCTGGGCCGAACGCTGGCAGGCGCAACGGCCGCTGGAAATCGAGCAGCAACAGCTCCGGCATGAACTGGTCGAGAGCAAGGGCAAGATCGAAACCGATCTCCGCCTGGCGAACAGGGAGGTGGACGAAGCCAACAAGCGCGCCGCCTCGTTGCCGGGGCTGGAGCCAAAGGCCGGTCAACTCAATGCCGAAATCGCCCGCCTCGAGGCCCTACAAATCCGGCTGCAAGAGAAACGCAACCAGATCGGCCAACTGAGCGCCGACCGCACGCGGCTGGAACAGGAGAAACAACGGGTCGAGAGCGAAGGCAAGGCGCTTCGCAGCCGGCTGGATATGCTGCGCACGGGCGAGGCCAACGAATGCCCGGTCTGCCGCCAGCCGCTGGGCGAGGACGGCCGCCAGCACATCGACCAGGAATACGAGCAGCAGCTGGCCGCCCTGCGCCGGCAACTGCTCGACCTGGGCGAGGCGCAGAAAAAGAATCAGGCCGAGGAACAGGCCTTGCAGACCGCCATCGCTGCCGAAAGCCGCGAGCTGGGGTCGCTGGCAGCGTTGCAACGGCAGCTGGCCCAAATCGAACACAGCCTGAACGACGCCCGCGCCGCCCTCGAAACCCTCCCCGCCCTGCAAGACCGGGCCGCCGCCCTGACCCGGCAGATCGAAAGCCAGGACTTCGGCCTGCCCACACGGGCGCGGCTGGCCGCGGTCGAGGGCCAGATGGCGGCCATCGCCTACGACGCCGCCGCCCACGACCGGGCGCGAGCCACCGTCTCGGACCTGGCCGGGGTGGAGCGACGCCACCTGGAACTGGCCCGCGCCATCCAGGACGAGCCGGCCCTGCGCCAGCAGGCCGAACGGCTGGCAGAGCGCCACCAGGCGGAAGCCACACAACTGGACGCCGACCGCAGCCGTTTACAACAGATCGAGGCCGATCTGAGCGGGCTGGCCGACTTGCAGGCCCGCCTGCGCCAACTCCAGGCCACCGCCGACCAGTCTCGCCGGGCCTGGGAAGGCGCCAACAACCGGCTGGTGGGCGCCCAACAACGCCTGAACGCCATCGACGGGCTGGCGAAGACCCGCGCCGAGCGTTTGCAGCAACTGGCCCTGATCAAAGAGCGCGCCGCCCGCTTCCACCACCTGCAGACGGCCTTCGGCCCCAACGGCGTCCAGGCCATGATCATCGAGGCCGCCCTGCCCGAACTGGAGTCCGAGGCCAACCGGCTGCTGGGCCGGCTGTCGGACGGGCGCATGAACGTGCGTTTCGAGACACAGCGCGAGCTGAAAACCGGCGGGCAGCGCGAGACGCTCGACATCATCATCGCCGACGAACTGGGGCAGCGCCCGTATGAGATGTTTTCGGGCGGCGAGGGCTTCCGCGCCGACCTGGCCCTGCGCATCGCCCTCAGCCGCTTGCTGGCCCGTCGCGCCGGCGCCGCCCTGCAGACGCTGTTCATCGACGAAGGCTTCGGCACCCAGGATGCCCACGGCCGCGAGAACCTGGTCGAGGCCATCCACATGATCAAGGATGAGTTCGCCCTTGTCCTCGTCATCACCCATATCGAAGAACTCAAAGAGCAATTCCCCGTCCGCA
Source organism: Caldilineales bacterium (assembly GCA_019695115.1). Classification (GTDB taxonomy): domain Bacteria; phylum Chloroflexota; class Anaerolineae; order J102; family J102; genus SSF26. The sequence goes on from JAIBAP010000069.1 coordinate 17,904, forward strand.
TCCAGGTGGTCAAAGACGACGGCCAGGGGTCGCGCTATCGGGTCTACTGACTAGAGGTGCGACGCACTTGCGAAGTGCGTCGCACCTGAAACTTCACTGCACGCCCTTCCTTATCTGCGTTCATCCGCGTGAATCCGCGTACCATTCTTCGCTGATGCAGAGCCCGCCGGCTGCCCGCACCCTGATCGACGGCCGCTGGCGCGACTACTTCGCCGGTTGCGGCTATTTGGGCTTGCAAGGCCACCCGGCCATCACCGAGGCCGCCATCGAGGCAATGCGCCAGTACGGCCTCAGCACGGCCACCTCGCGCGGAGGCTTTGGCGAACACCCCCTCTACCACGAGCTTGAGACCGCCGCCGCCCGCTTCTTCGCCGCCGAGACCGCCCTCACCTTTGGCTCCGGCTACCTGGGCGGCCTCCTCCTCCTGCAAGGGCTGCGCCCCGACTACGACCGCATCTTCATCGACGAGTCGGCCCACTACAGCCTGTGGGATGCGGCTCGCACCTCAGCCGCCCCCCTCGTCCCCTTCCGCCACCTCCAGGCCGACGACCTGGCCGGGCAGCTGCGATCCCACCTGCGCCCTGGCGAACGGCCCCTGCTGCTCAGCGACGGCGTCTTCCCCATCTCTGGCGAAATCGCCCCCCTGCCCGACTATGCCCAGGCGCTATCCGGCTACGACGGCGCCCTCCTCTGCCTGGACGACGCCCACGCCGTCGGCGTGCTGGGGCCAAACGGACGCGGGACGCTCGAACACTGGCAGCAACAGACCGACCTTTCCGGCCCAAACATCTTGACGACGGCCACCCTCAGCAAGGCCCTGGCCGGCTTCGGCGGCGTCATCGCTGGCCCCGCCGCCCTGGTGGCAAAACTCAGGCGCGGCGCCCCCGCCTATGTCGGCGCCAGCCCCGCCCCCCTGCCCGCCGTCGCCGGCTCGACCGCCGCCCTGAACCTGGCCGCCGCCGAACCCGAACGCCGCCAGCAGCTCCGCCGCAACGTCGCCCAGGCCCGCGCCGGGCTGCGCGACCTGGGTTGGCCCCTGGCCGCGACCGGCGTCCCCATCCTCTGCCTGGCCCGGCGGCGGGGCCTCGATCTGGCCCGGCTCCAGCAGGAACTTCTGGCCCAGGACATCTGCGTCGCCCACATCAGCGCCTACAGCAGCGCCCCGCCCGGCGGCTGCCTGCGCCTTGCCATCTTCGCCACCCACACCCCGGCCCAGATCGACCGGCTGCTGGCAATCCTGACCAGCCTTCTCCCCTGAGCGCCCATGTCCTCCCCCCGCCCCCCGTTCCGCGTCGGCCCCGGCGACTTCACCACCGACGAAGCCCGCCTTGAACAGGCCCTTAGCCATTACGACGAAGGCAAAGGACTGATCGGCGGCGACCCGGAGCGCCGCCCGCACTGGCTGCACCCCCTGCCACCTGAGCCGGCCCTTGCCTTTCGTCTGCTGCAATCCGGCCCCGACCACCTGGCCCGGCTGCGGGAATTCCTCGCCCAGCCTCCGGTCGAGATCGAGATCGGCAGCGGTCATGGCGAATTCATCCTCGACTGGGCCGCCCAGCATCTCCACCGGCGTTTCCTGGCCTTCGAAGTAAAGTGGAAGCTGATGAACCGCATCGCCCAGCGCGCCGGGCGCCGGGGCCTGAGCAACCTCTGGCTCTCGGACGACGACGCTCGCTACGACCTCCCCCGCCTCCTGACCCCGGCCAGCGTCGATGTCATCCACATCCTCTTCCCCGACCCCTGGTGGAAGCCCAAGCACCAGGCGCGACGCCTCTTCGTCCCGCCGTTCATAGCCACCCTGTCCTCGCTGCTGCAGCCGGGCGGCCTCCTCCGCCTCGCCACTGACGTGCCCGCCTACGCCGACCACATCCGCGACATCATCGCCCAAGAACCCACCCTCCTCCCACCCCCGCCCGACCTGGCCGCAACCATCGCCGCCCGCTTTGCCGCCGCCAAACCCACCTCGCGCCAGGCCTTCTGCGACGAAATCGGCCGGCCGTACCAATTCTTCTATTTTGTGCGGGGTGGAGGAGGCAAGTAGACAGGTAGACAAGTAGACAAGTAGACAAGTAGACAGGTAGACAAGTAGATAAGTAGACAGGTCGCAGGTGGCAAGTGGCAGGTCACGCCTCACGCCTCACGTTTCACGCCTCACGCCTCACGTTTCACGCCTCACGCCTCACGTTTCACGCCTCACGCCTCACGTTTCACGCCTCACGCCTCACGTTTCACGCCTCACGCCTCACGTTTCACGCCTCACGCCTCACGTTTCGCAATCCGCAATCCGCAATCCACACTCCGAGGTTCCCATGCAACGCGACATCATCCACACATCCTCCGCCCCGGCAGCCGTCGGCCCCTATTCGCAGGCCATGCGCGCCGGCAACTTCATCTTCACCGCCGGGCAGATCGGCCTCGACCCGGCCACCGGCCTGATCGTCGAGGGCGGCGTCGAAGCCCAGGCGCAACAGGTCATGGCCAACCTGGCCGCCGTCTTGGCCGCCGCCGGCTCCAGCCTGGACCAGGCCGTGAAGACCACCATCTTCCTGACCGACATGGTGCACTTCGCCGCGGTCAACGCCGTCTACGGGGCTGCTTTCAGCGCCAGCCCACCGGCGCGCTCGACAGTGGCCGTCCTGGCCTTGCCCAAAGGGGCCCTGGTCGAGATCGAAGTCATCGCCCTGGCCGCCGCCTGACGCCTGGCGGACGAAACCTCATCGCCTATCGTCTATCGTCGAGTCAGGAGCCAGAGCGAGCGATGGAGTCGAAGTGACCTGGATCAGGCTCAATCGTATGGAAACGCGCTTTTGCCTTTTGAAAATAGGCGCGCTATACTAGCGCCCTATCATCCGAGGAGAAGGCTCTCATTTTATGAACAACCCCGATACCGTACCTGTTGCCCCCATCGAGGAGGTCAGCACCGAACCCATCGCCGCCAATCACAACCACCACGCCAACTACACCGAACCGGAGCCAGCCCCAGAAGTCCACCCTATGGTGGAATTGCTGCGCGAAGACAAGTTCGACCTGCGCGAACTCGAAGTCGGTGAGAACATCGAAGGTGAAATCGTTGGCATCACTGACAACGAAATCCTTGTCAATATCGGCTCCAAGTCGGAAGGCGTCATCCCTGCCCGTGACCTGGAACGCGTGGATGCCGATATTCGCAGCGGACTGGCTGTCGGTGAGAAGATTTTCGTTCAGGTCGTTCGACCTGAAAGCCGCGAGGGCCACGCCCTCTTGTCACTCTCGCGTGCGCTGCAAGAATACGATTGGAAGCACGCCGAAGAACTGCTGGAATCGCAGCAAGTCTTCGAGGGTGAGGTGACGGGCTATAACAAGGGTGGCGTGATCGTCTTCGTCGGCAAAGCGCGCGGCTTTGTCCCCGCCTCGCAACTCGTCAGCGACGAAGGCCGCAAGGAGGACGATGACGACGAGCGCTTCGCCGCCCTGGTAGGCAAGACCCTGCAGCTCAAGGTCATCGAACTGGACCGCAGCCGCAACCGCCTCATCTTGTCCGAGCGCCAGGCCATGCGCGATTGGCGCCGCAAGCAGAAGGCCAAACTCCTGACCGATCTGCAGATCGGCGACGTCCGCCTGGGCGTGATCAGCAGCCTGGCCTCGTTTGGCGCCTTTGTCGATCTGGGCGGAGCGGACGGACTCATCCACCTGTCCGAACTCTCGTGGGGCCGCGTGCAGGACCCCACCGAAGTCGTGCGTGTGGGTCAGGAAGTCAAGGTCAAGATCATCAGCGTCGATCGCGACCGCCGGCGCATTGGCCTCAGCATGCGCCAGCTCATGCCCGAACCCTGGACGGTGGTGCACGAGCAATACGCCATCGGCCAGTTGGTCGAGGCCGAGATCACCCGTCTCACCAGCTTTGGCGCCTTCGCCCGCGTCGATGGCAAGCTGGAGGGCCTGATCCATATCAGCGAACTGTCCGACCAGCGCATCGGCCACCCCAAAGAGGTCGTGCGCGAGGGTCAACGCCTGATGCTGCGCGTGATCAAGATCGATCCTGACAAACGTCGCATGGGCCTAAGCCTGAAACGCGCCGCCGAAGAAGGCTACGCCGTCATCGATTGGGCGCCCGATATGGCCGAAGACGAGGCCGAAGAATCGACGATGGCGATGGCGATGGCAGAGGCCGAAATCGATGCGGCCGAAGCCGGTGTGTTGTAGACCGGGCCATCCATCGAGCAGCCACAAACAGGGACTGACGCCGATTGAGCGCATCAGTCCCTGTTTTTATTTCTTTGCCTCCACACCGGATGACCCGTTACTTGTAGCGTCCCTGCCTTTGCTATAATGTGCGCCAGGCGGAACGGTGCACCTGAGCTTCCGCACATCGTCCCTGAGGATATCTTTATGTCTGATAAATTTGATCGTTTCACTAAAAAAGCCCGCAGGGTCCTCCAACTGGCGCAAGAAGAAGCGCAACGGTTGAATCACAACTACATCGGCACCGAACACCTGCTCCTGGGCCTGGTGCGCGAAGAAAATGGCGTGGCGTCGAAAGTGCTTTTGGAGTTGGGGGTAGACCCACCCCAGGTGGTGCGGGCGGTGGAACGCACCGTGGGCCGCGGCGAACGACCACCCTTTGGCAAACCCAACCTGGCCCCGCGCACCAAACGCGTGATCGAATTGGCCGTCGATGAAGCCCGGCTGATGGGCAACCCTTACATCGGCACCGAGCACCTTTTGTTGGGCCTGGTGCGCGAGGGCGAAGGCATCGCCGTCAACGTCTTGCGGGGGTTGGGGGTCAGTCTGGACCGGGTGCGGACGCAGACCGCGCGCTGCATCCTCCAGGCCGAGAAAGAACCCGAAGAGGGGGGCAAGAAGAAAGTCGAGAGCAACACCCCCCTGGCCGACCAATTGGGCCTGGACCTGACCGCCCGCGCCGCCGAAGGCAAGTTGGACCCCGTCATAGGCCGCGAAAATGAGATCGAGCGCGTCATCCAGATCATGGCCCGGCGGACGAAGAACAACCCCGCCCTCATTGGCGAACCGGGCGTGGGCAAGACGGCCATCGTCGAAGGGCTGGCGCAGCGCATCATCATGGGCGATGTGCCCGAGCCGCTGCTGAACAAGCGCTTGCTGACGCTCGATGTCGGCTCATTGGTGGCCGGCACGATCTACCGCGGCCAGTTCGAGGAGCGACTGAAGAAAGTCATCGAAGAACTGACCCACGCCAAGGCCATCCTTTTCATCGACGAAGTGCACATGCTGGTGGGAGCAGGGGCGGCCGGGAGCAGCGTCGACGCCGCCAACATCCTCAAACCGGCACTCAGCCGGGGGGATATCCAGGTGGTGGGGGCCACCACGCTGGACGAATATCGCAAATACATCGAGAGCGACGCCGCCCTCGAACGGCGCTTCCAGCCCGTGTTCGTGGATGAACCGACGGTGGACGACACCATCCAAATCCTGCGCGGCATCCGCTACAAATACGAAGAACACCATCGCCTGCAGATCAGCGACGACGCCCTCCATGCCGCCGCCCACTTCGCCGCCCGCTATGTGCCCGACCGTTTCATGCCCGACAAGGCCATCGACCTGCTGGATGAGGCCTCGAGCCGGGTGCGGATGTACAAGGCGCCGCTGGCGGCCAGCCTGCGCGCCACCTACCGCGACCTGAAAGCCCTCCAACGCGAGAAGGACGAGGCCATGTCGCAGCAACGCTACGATTTCGCCATCGGCCTGCGCTATCGCGAAGTGGAACTGCAGAACAAGGTGGACGCCATGCGCGCCAGCTGGGACACCTCCGAGCGCCCCACCGTCGGCCCGGACGACATCGCCGAGGTGGTGGCCATGTGGACGGGCATCCCCGTCAAACGGATTGCCGGCGAAGAAAGCGAACGCCTGCTGAAGATGGAAGAGTATCTGCGCCAGCATGTCATCGACCAGGACGAGCCGGTGCGAGCCGTGGCCCGCGCCGTGCGCCGCGCCCGCACCGGGCTGAAGGACCCCAAGCGGCCGATCGGCACCTTCATCTTCCTCGGCCCCACCGGCGTCGGCAAGACCTTCCTGGCCAAAAACCTGGCCGAATTCCTCTTCGGCTCGGACGAGGCGCTGATCAAGCTCGATATGTCCGAGTTCATGGAGCGGCACAATGTCAGCCGGCTGGTGGGAGCGCCGCCGGGCTATGTCGGCTACGACGAAGGCGGCCAACTGACCGAGGCCGTGCGCCGTCGCCCCTACTGCGTCATCCTCCTGGACGAAGTCGAGAAAGCCCACCCCGAAGTCTTCAACATCCTCTTGCAGATCATGGAAGACGGCCACCTGACCGATGCCAAAGGCCGGCGGGTGGATTTCCGCAACACGATCATCATCATGACCTCGAACGTCGGCGCTTCGCTCATCCGGCATGGCGGGCGGCTTGGCTTCGCCATCACCGACGAGGACCGCCGCAAAGAAGGCGACTATGAGGACATGAGAAAACGGGTGATGGACGCCCTGGAAAAGACTTTCCGGCCCGAATTCATCAACCGGCTGGATGGGATCATGGTCTTCCATGCCCTGGATAGGGACTCGATCAAGCGGATTGTCGACCTGGAATTGACGCGCCTGTACAACCAGGTCATCGAACACGAGATCACCCTGCACATCGCCGATTCGGCCAAGGATTTCCTGGCCGAGGTGGGCTACGACCCCAAGTTCGGCGCCCGCCCCCTGCGCCGGGCCATCCAGGAATATGTGGACGACCCGCTGAGCGAGAGGCTGCTGGCGGGCGAGGTGCGGTCGGGCGATACGCTTGTCGTCTCGCACGCCGCCAACGCCAAGATCCTGAATTTCGACGTCGTCGCCCGCGCCGAGGACAATGGCAACAACGGCGCCCCGATGGAACACTTCAGCCTGGTCGACGACACCCCGGCCAGCGCCATGTCGGTCGATAGGCTGCCGGTCGGCGGTCTGTTGATCGATGAGGCGCCGCTGGATGATGTGTTGGAAGCGATATTGGCGTGAGATGAGTTCCGGGTTGCGTGTTGCGTGTTGCGTGTTGCGTGTTGCGTGAGGTGTGAAGCGTGAGGGTCGGTTCGCGATCTTTTATGATTCACGGCTCACTTTGGCGGTTTTAGCCGTTCCAGCATGTCCAAATTCCGCACCCAGTTCGTCTGCCAGAATTGCGGCCACTCGCAGAGCAAATGGGCGGGGCGCTGCCCCAAGTGTGGCGAGTGGAATTCGTTCGTCGAACAGGTGGAACGCGCCAGCGCCGGCGACCGGGGCGGGCTGCCGGGCGGGCCGGCCGAGCCGCTGGCCCTGCCCGATGTACCGGTCGATAGCGGCGGCCGTGTTCCTCTCAGCATTGGTGAGATGGCGCGGGTGCTGGGCGGCGGCATCGTCCCCGGCAGCGGGGTGCTGATCAGCGGCGACCCCGGCATCGGCAAGAGCACCCTGCTGATCCAGATGGCGGCGGCCATAGCCGACACCGGGCGCAAGGTGCTCTATGTCAGCGGCGAAGAATCGGCCCACCAGATCAAACGCCGGGCGATGCGGCTGGGGATCGAAAGCCCCACCCTCTTCCTGCTGGCCGATGTCAACCTGGAGAACATCCTGGCCCAGACCGAGCGGCTGCAACCGGGGCTGATCATCGTCGACTCGATCCAGGCCATCTATCATGGCGCCCTGGAAAGCAGCGCCGGCAGTGTGACGCAGGTGCGCGAGTGCGCGGCCATGCTGCTGCGGCTGGCCAAATCCACCAACATCCCGCTTTTTCTGGTGGGGCACGTGACCAAAGAAGGGGTCATCGCTGGGCCGCGGGTGCTGGAGCACATGGTGGACGCGGTGCTCTATCTGGAGGGCGACCGTTTTCACAGCTACCGGCTGCTGCGGTCGGTGAAGAACCGCTTCGGCTCGACCAATGAGGTGGGGGTGTTCGAGATGAATGCCCAGGGGATGGTGGAGGTGGCCAACCCGTCCGAGGTTTTCCTGGCCGAGCGATTGCCCAACGCTTCGGGCAGCGCCATCGCCGTGCCCATGGAGGGCACCCGGCCCCTGTTGGTTGAGGTGCAGGCCCTGGCCTCCACCACCGCCTTCCCGCAGCCCCGGCGCACCGGCAACGGCGTGGACATGAACCGGCTGCTGCTGGTGACGGCCGTGCTCTCGCGACGGGTGGGGCTGCGGCTGGTCGATCAAGATGTGTTCGTCAATGTCATCGGCGGGCTGAGGATCTCGGAGCCGGCCAGCGACCTGGCGATGGCGACGGCCATTGCCTCCAGCATGCACAACAAGCCCGTGGCCGCCGACCTGGTGCTGGTGGGCGAGATCGGGCTGAGCGGCGAGTTGCGCTCGGTCAGCCAGCTGGCGCGACGCCTGAGCGAGGCGCAGCAGATGGGCTTCAAACGCGCCCTCGTCCCCCACACCCTCAAACGACGGTCGGCCGGCGACCCCCTGCCCGATGGCATCGAAGTGCTCCCGGCCCGCTCGTTGGCTCAAGCCATCGAGACGGCGTTGATCGGCTGAGAAGGCGACGCGGACGATAGCGGGCTGATCGTCCGTCGCCGATGGTCAATCGTCAGTGGCGAGAGGGCTGATCTCGCGGGGATTTCGGTTCAACCCGCTTCAGCCGGCGGCGCCCAGGGGTCATCGGCTTGGGCCGAATCGGTCAGCATGACCAACTCGCCGCGCATATAGCCGCCTTCGTCGAGCAGGAACGAGGCCACCCGGATCACACCCCACATCCGGCCGCCTTCCAGCAGTTCCACCCGATTGGCCTGCAATTCGCCCTTGTAGGCCCCCGATACCGACACTACATCGGCCTTGATGTCCGCCAGGACGCGGGCGTCGCTGGCGATGATGATGTTGCCCAGGGTTTCGATGCGGCTTCCTTCTTCGACCACACCCTCGATGTGCACCGAGCCTTCACATTTGATCTCGCCGCGCAGGGCGGCATGGGGGCCGATGGCGACCTCGATGCGGTCGGGTTCGGGGCGGCGTTGGCGTCCTAGCATGGTGGTGGGTTCTCCGATGGGGGGCGGGAAACGTGTTCCGTGTTCCGTGTTCCGTGTTCCGTGTTCCGTGTTCCGGGAGGCGGGAAACGTGAGGCGTGGGGGGAGGGACAGGGGCTGCTGGCGGTGGCTCAGCCCAGGTGTTCGAGCAACGGCCCCATCGACTCGCCAAAATGGATGCGCGAGATGGCGTTGGCCAGGAGGGGGGCCACCGAGAGCACCTGCAACTTGGGGTGCTGCTTTTCTGGGGGCACGGGGATGGTGTCGGCTACGGCCAGATGCTTGATGTAGGGGGCGTCGAGGTGCTTGAGGGCGGTGGGGAGGAGGACGGGGTGGGTGATGGCCAGGCAGACTTCGGGCCGGGCTTCTGCCTCGACCAACTTCTCCGCCTGCTCCAGCACACTGCCGCCGGCGATGATGTCATCGAAAATGATGGGCGTGCGACCCTTGATGTCGCCGATGGCGACCGTCTCCACCTTTTCCGGGCTGATCCGGCGCTTGTGCATCAGCACCAGGTCCATCTCCAACAGCCGGGCGAAACGGCCGGCCAGTTTGGCCCGTCCCACGTCCGGCGACACCACCACCGGGTTGACGAGATCCATGCGGCGGAAGTGCTCGGCGAAGACCTTCATGGCCGAGAGCGGATCGACGGGGATGGTGAAGAAGCCCTGCGTGGCCTCGGCGTGGATGTCGACATAGATCACGCGGTTGGCGCCCATGGTCTCCAGCATGGTGGCCACCACGCGGGCGCTGATCGCCTCGCGGCCTTTGGCCATCCGCTCCTGGCGGGCGTAGGGGAAATAGGGGATGACGACGTTGATGGCATGGGCCGAGGCGCGGCGGAAGGCGTCGATGTAGAGCAACAACTCGATCAGGTGGCGGTTGACGGGCGCCGGACAGGGTTGGATGATGTAGACATCATCATCGCGCACCAACTCGTCGATGGTGACGTGGACTTCTGTATCGGGCAGCACCTGGGTGGTGCATTTGCTCAGAGGGCGCTTCAGGCAGTAAGCCACCTCTTCGGCCAGGCAAGGGTGGGCCGAGCCGGTGAAGACGCGGAGGGCGTGGCGATTCAGGGGCATAGGAAAAGGCCGGGTGTCGGCAAGCGGTTGGATGCTCCGCCATTATATGGTACGATTCCCGCCGCCCCCAAACACTCCGGCCACACAACCCGCCCCATCTTCTATGCCCACCCGTCTCCTGGTTGCCACCCGCAACCCCGGCAAAGCGCGCGAATATCGCCAGTTGCTGACCGATCTGCCTGTGGAGGTCACCTGGTTGGAGGCCGAGGGCATCGAGTTGGAGGTCGAAGAGACAGGGGGCAGCTTCGAGGAAAACGCCATCCTCAAGGCCACCGGCTATGCCCGCGCCAGCGGGCTGCTGACATGGGCCGATGACAGCGGGTTGGAGGTCGATTATCTGGGCGGCTGGCCGGGGGTGGCGTCGGCCCGCCATGCCGGCCCCCATGCCACCGATCAGGATCGCATCCAGATCTTGCTGGAGAAGCTGGAGGGGGTTCCGTTCGAGCAGCGGGCGGCGGTCTTCCGCTGTGTGGTGGCGCTGGCCACGCCCGCTGGCTGGGTGCAGACGGTCGCTGGCTCCAGCAGCGGGGTGATCGCCCACCATCCGGCGGGGGAGAACGGCTTCGGCTACGACCCCATCTTCTTCATCCCCAAGTTCGGCTGCACCTATGCCCAGCTCGCGGGCGCGGAAAAACACTCGGTCAGCCATCGTGGACGGGCGGCGCAGCGGGCGCGGCTGCTGTTACAGAAGATGGTGGGGGCGTGAGATGCGTCGTCTGTTTCGTGGCTGAAGGGAGGCCAGAAACACACGACCCCGGACAGGTTTCGTCCGGGGTCGTGATGGGGAGGGAGATAATGGGGGAAAACGAAAAAGCAGGGCGATCACATCGTCATCGCTTGCTGCTCCATCGACGACACGAGTGAATCGATGAAACGGCTGGCCGAGGCCAGGTCGCCGCGGCTGAGGTTGGCAATCGTTTCATCGATCGAGCCGAGCGAGTGGTTCCAGGCTCGCTCTACCAGCCGGCGACCGCTGGCGGTGATGGCCACCAACACCGTCCGCCGGTCGCCATTTGCGCGCTTGCGTTCGACCAGGCCATCGCGCACCAGCCGGTCGATGATGCCGGTCATCGTGGCCGACACCTGGTGCACCTGGCGAGAAAGGGCGCCCATGTTGGTTTCGCCGCCGGCCGAAGCCAGCGCCACCAGGGTGTAGAACTGGGGCACGGTCAGGTCGAGCGCCGACAATTCCTGGGCAAAGCGCCGGTGTTGGAGCCAGTTCAGGTGCAGGAGTTTGGAGCGAAGGTCAGCCGGATCGACTTCTTTGGGCGGTTGTCCAACCAGGTGGAAACCAAAGCCGGGGCCGCCGAGACCTTCTAGAATCAGTGACATTGGGATCGCCTCCGAGAAAGGATGCGGGGGAAGAAATTAAGAGTTACGAACATCTTAAGCCGGAAACTGCCGGCCTTCAAGCCCGATCAGCTTGCGGCTGCCTGACAGAAGCGCAACAGAGCATTTCGGCGGGAGCCGCCAATGAGCAGAAGACGCGCGCCCCGCGGGGTGAGCGTCAAAGTTTCCCGGGTTGAGCAGAGTGGGAGGGACGAAAGCGAGCGCGGCCAATGGGAGAACGGCGCCAAGGGTGGTCGGGCGCAGGAGAGTGAGTACGGCGAGTGGGAGGTGGGGA
>JAIBAP010000070.1 GCA_019695115.1 Caldilineales bacterium
CCGCTGCCATGAATCTGACCAGTGCGGTTGCCTGGCTTCGTGGCAATACTCGCTCCACCACTCGACGCTCATCCTTCGCTGCTCTTGCATTGGCTACTTGACTATAAATAAACCAACGGTATCTGGTCATCAGTGATCAGTGGTTAGTAATCAATCATCAACTGTCAACCTGCGACCTGGGATCCTTCGTTTCACGCAGAGCCTGCCCTGAGCGGTGCGAAGGGACAAGAGCTGCCACCTGCCACCTGCCGCTTCACGTTTCACGCCTCACGTTTCACGTTTCGCACTCCGCCCATGTTAAACACCCTTCGCCAAGACATGCAGGCCGTGTTCGACCGCGACCCGGCCGCGCGCAGTACGCTGGAAGTGCTGCTGACCTACCCCGGCCTGCACGCCATCTGGCTGCACCGGCTGGCCCATGCGCTATGGCGGCGGAACTTCAAGCTGCTGGGCCGTCTGGTCTCGCAGACCAACCGCTTCCTGACCGGGATCGAGATCCACCCCGGCGCGGTCATCGGCCCCGGCTTCTTCATCGACCACGGCATGGGCGTCGTCATCGGCGAGACGGCCGAGGTCGGCGCCCATGTCACCCTCTACCACGGCGTGACGTTGGGCGGCGTCAGCTGGCAGAAGGGCAAACGCCATCCTACCATCGGTGATTCGGTTGTGATCGGGGCCGGGGCCAAGGTGCTCGGCCCGATCATGATCGGCGATCACTCCCGCATCGGCGCCAATTCGGTCGTGGTCAAGGATACGCCGCCCGAATCGGTGGTGGTGGGCGTGCCGGGCCGGGTGCGGCATCGCGACGGCTATCTGCAAGCGCAGGACCCCGAACGCGACCTCCAGCACAACGTCCTCCCCGACGCCACCGCCGAGGCGCTGAAAGCCTTCGCCGACCGCATCGTGGCCCTGGAGACCGAGATCATGGAGATGCGCGGCCTGATGAACGGCAGCGCCGATCATCTCAACCCGCCGCCAGAAGAATGGACGCCGGAGGATTATCTGGGGCCGTTTGGCATATAATGGCGGCCAATGAACCAGCCCTCTCTCACCGACATCATCGGCGGCATCCCCTACCGCATGGCCTTCGCCGGCGGCTGGATCGACCAGCCTTTCGTCTCGCAGCACAACCCGGCGCCGCCTGGCTCGATGGTCGTCGTGGCCATCGAGCCGGGCGTGCGTTTCATGGATCGCTGCGGCATGGGCACCAGCACCCGCGCCGTGGCCCAAAGGCTGTGGGGCCAACGCCTGCCCGACCGCGCCCCGGCGGAGCTGGTGCGCGAGACGTATCAGGCCGAGAACCAGGGCCGGACCGAGCCTTCGGGGTCGCAGGACATGGCCGGGCTGGTCTATCCTGGCGTCAATCGGCTGGATTACGATTGCGAATTCGAGGGCGGCTACTTCCCCGCTCACGTTGAATCGTGCCACGACCCGGCCGTGGCCCGCTGGCTGGAGCAGGTGATCTGGATGATCCCGGTGATGCAACGGCCTCCGGGCTACAATCCGCTGGGGGTCAAGAACCTGGATCGGGAGTGGATCCAACGGCTGGGGCAGAGCGGCAAGGATTGCTACCGGGCCATCGTCGGGCGGGATTTGTCCGGCCTGGGCGCGGCCATGAACGAGTGTATGCGTTGCTGGGAGGCCATCCTCCCCCACACCGTCCGCCACCCCACCATTTCTGTCGATCTCATGGCCCTGCTCGATTTCTACCAGTCTCGCTATGCCGGGGCCATGTACTCTGGCTGCGGCGGCGGCTATCTCTACGTCGTGGCCGCTGAGCCAGTGCCGGGCGGGTTCCAGGTGCAGGTGCGGCTGGCACAGAACGAGGGAGTATGAAGCGCGTTCTCGTGGGCGGTGGTTTCGATGATCTGCGCTCGCGCCACATTCGTTTTTTGGCAGAAGCGGCGAAGTTGGGCGCGGTGCACGTGCTGCTGTGGCCGGACGAGCGGGTGCGGGAGCGGGCCGGCGTGTGCAAGTTCCCGGTCGAGGAGCGGCAGTATCTGTTGGAGTCGATTCGTTATGTCGAGCAAGTCGAGGTTTTGGGCGATGCGAGCGGCCCCGATAACCTTTCGACGGCGCAGGATTTGGGGGGGTTGGGGGGGTTGGGGGATTTGGGGGGTTTGAAGGGTTTGGGAGGGTTGGGAGGGTTGAGGGGTTTGGAGACCAAACCCCTACAGGTGGTTCGGGCCAGCGGCATCTGGGTGGTGGAGGCGCAGGATGATACGCCGGCGCAACGCGCTCTGGCCGCGGCCCTCGGCATCGACTACCGCGCCCTCTCCCCCGCCGAACTGGCCGGCTTCCCCACCGCCGCTTTCGACCCGACCCACCTACCACCCGACCGCACTCGCGTGCTGGTGACGGGCTGTTATGACTGGTTCCATTCCGGGCATGTGCGCTTCTTCGAGGAAGCGTCGCAGCTTGGCGACTTGTATGTGGTGGCCGGGCACGATGCCAATGTCCGCTTGCTGAAGGGCGAAGGCCATCCCCTTTTCCCGCAGGACGAACGGCGCTATATGGTGCAGGCCATCCGCTTTGTCACCCAGGCGCTGATCTCGTCCGGCCAGGGCTGGATGGACGCCGAACCGGAAGTCGAGCTGGTGCGGCCGCACATCTATGCTGTGAACGAAGACGGCGACAAGCCGGAAAAGCGCCGCTTCTGCGCCGAGCACGGGCTGGAGTATGTGGTGCTGAAGCGGACGCCGCGGCCAGGGCTGAAGCCGCGGTCGAGTTCAGACTTGCGGGGATTCTGATCGGCGCGACTGTTGTCTGCTGGCGTAGCTTTTTTTGCCACGAATTGCACGAATTGTACGAATTTTGATATTTTGGGCATGGTTCAGTTGTTTGTCCATACTGCTTGATAATTCCTGCGGAGTCGAGCACGCCCACGTGCAGGTTTTACATGCACAAAACGCACCTGGGGGTGCTTTCTCCGCTATCAATTGTCAAGATCAAGGTGCAAATAGCTGAACTAAGTCTTATTTTGCTTTCGTGGAAATTCGTGCAATTCGTGGCAAAAACGCAAAACCTGCATCAATAGACTTCGCTGTGGCTGCCCACGCTCACGAGAATAATCTCTTGATCGTGCAATTCCAATTCGAGTGTGATGCGATAGGACAAGTTGATAGAGACGACGTGCAGACCGGCCAATCGCCCCTGCAAAGGGTGCAACCGCAAAGAGGGGTGGGAAGGATCGAGTTCGAGCAGGGCCAAAGTCCGATGGTATCGCTCGATAAGTTCAGGGTGCCGCTTTAGGAATCGCTTCTCGATCCGCTCATAGCTGTCGGTGAAAACAAGACTATAGGGCATCGTTCATCTCAGTTTCAAGGCGCGCCATATGTGCATCAGCGCTCTCCTGCCAATAGCGCCCGGCCGCCCGGTCTCCCCGCGCCTGCACCCAGGCCGCGGTGATCTCGCACTCACGGAGGTATTCGTAATGGGCGATGTCCATGACCACATAGCGGGGCTTGCCCCTAACGCTGATCACGGCTTCCTGTGCGTCTTGGAGGATGCGTTCGAGGTCGGAAACTCCTTTTGTCTTGAGATCGTTGGCTGTCAGGGTGATCAATGGAAACCTCGGTGGGCGAAAAGGATGACAAAGCGTACGATAGATAGTACGATTGTAGCACGATCTTTCATGCTGACAAATACGCGAAGAAGAAGAGAAGAAGTGCTTTGCCGCACAGCACCAACCCCCATCCTCCCACCCCCAAAAAATAGGGTCAGGCTGGCAGAAGCTTCTGCCAGCCTGACCCGCTTTTTCACATATTCGCAATCAACGCATCCCCAAACTCCGAACACTTCAGCAGCGTCGCCTCTTCGCCCATCAAACGATGAAAATCATAGGTGCAGGTGCGAGCCAGGATCGTCAACCGCATTGCCTCCAGGATCAAGTCCGCCGCCTCGGTCCAACCCAGGTAGCGGAACATCATCTCGCCAGAGAGAATGACCGACGAGGGATTGACCTTGTCCAGCCCGGCATATTTGGGCGCCGTGCCGTGCGTGGCCTCGAAGACGGCCGCCCCGGTCAGATAATTGATATTCGCCCCCGGCGCGATCCCGATCCCGCCCACCTGTGCGGCCAGCGCATCCGAGATATAGTCGCCGTTCAGATTCATGGTCGCGATCACGTCATACTCGGCCGGCCGCGTCAGGATCTGCTGGAGAAAGGCGTCGGCGATCACATCCTTGATGATGATGCCGTTCGGCAGCTTCTGCCACGGCCCGCCATCGATCTCCATCCCGCTGAACTCCTCCCGCGCCACCTGATACCCCCAGTCGCGGAACGCGCCCTCGGTGAACTTCATGATATTGCCCTTGTGCACCAGCGTCACCGACTTGCGGCCATTGTCGATGGCGTATTGGATCGCCGCCCGCACCAACCGCGCCGTCCCCTCCTGCGAAGCCGGCTTCACGCCGATGCCCGAGGTGCCGGGGAAACGGATCTTCTTCACCCCCATCTCGTTCTGCAGGAACGCGATCACCTTCTCGGCCTCCGGCGTCCCCGCCCGCCACTCGATCCCGGCATAGATATCCTCCGAATTCTCGCGGAAGATCACCATATCGATCAACTCCGGGTTCTTGACCGGACTGGGCGTGCCGTCGAAATACTGCACCGGGCGCAGACACACATACAAATCCAATTCCTGCCGCAAAGCCACGTTGAGCGAGCGGATGCCCCCGCCCACCGGCGTCGTCAGCGGCCCCTTGATCCCCACCAGATACTCGCGGAAGGCCGCCAGGGTCTCATCGGGCAGCCACACGCCGGGGCCATAGACCGCCAGCGCCTTCTCGCCGGCATAAACCTCCATCCAGGCAACCTGGCGCCGCCCACCGTAAGCCTTCGCTACGGCTGCATCCAGCACCCGCACCGAGGCCGCCCAAATGTCGGGGCCGGTGCCATCGCCCTCGATGAAGGCCAGCACGGGGTGGTCGGGCACCAGCAACTTGCCATCCGTGATCGTGATTTTGTCGCCGCCGGCGGGCGGCGTGATCTTATCGTAAGCCATGAGTGTCATCGTCCTTTTGCGGAAAAGAATTCGTCAGAAACGCGCCGCCCCATCGGGCCGGCCCGGAAAACTCTCGGGGCATGATAGCGCAGGGCGGGGAGAGCGGGCAAAACTGGCCGACGATCTTGCGGATCGGGTATAATACCGGTCTTGCGTCGCCGCGGCCTCGTCGGGCCGGGCGAACACCTCAGAAACCGCCCCGAACCCACAGGAAACCACATGGAACTCACCTGGTACGGCCTCTCCTGCTTTCGTCTCCGCAGCCGGGCGCTGACCGTCATCACCGACCCCTTCGGCCCCCAATTGGGGCTGACCCTGCCCAAAATGCGCGCCAATGTCGTCACCGTCAGCCACCAGGCCGCCGGCCACAACCATGTCGCTGGCGTCCGCAGCCCCGAACACGTCTTCGACGGCCCCGGCGAGTACGAGATCAACGGCGTCTTCATCACCGGCGTCGGCACCTTCCACAAAGGCGCCGTCGGCGCACGCGAACACAACACCGCCTTTCTCTACGAATTCGAAGACCTGTCCGTGTGCCATCTGGGCGACATGGGCGTGCTGCCCGACCGGGAACAGATCGAAATCCTGAGCGAGGCCGATGTGTTGCTGCTGCCGGTGGGCGGCGGCGACACCCTGGATGCAGCCAAAGCGGTGGAAGTCGTCACCGAGCTGGAGCCGAGCATCGTCATCCCCATGCACTACACCATCCCCGGCCTCACCCTCAAACTCGAAACCGTGGAAAAATTCCTCAAGGAGATGGGCCTCCCCCGCCCTGACCCGGTGGCTTCGTTGCGCGTCACCCGCGGCGATCTGGAGGGCGAGGAAACGCGCGTCGTTCTGCTTGATTTTGGAGGTAGCGGCAATGAATAAACTCGTCTTTGTCTGCTTCGCCGTGGCAGCCATCCTCATCCTGGCGGCCTGCGGCAGCGGCGCCAGCAACACACCCCAGGCCGTGGGCGACGCCATCGAACTGATGCGCTCGGCGCAGACGGCCCTGGATAGCGGCAACTACAGCCAGGCTGTGACGGATTTCCAGGCTTCACTGGCCAAAGGCAAAAGCCTGGACGCCTACTTCGGCCTGGGCAACGCCTATACCCGGCAAAACAACTTCGCCGAAGCCGAAAAAGCCTATCAGGAAGCCCTCAAGATCAACCCCAACCACACAGCCACACTCTCGAACCTGGGCGTGGCCCTGTATCAGCAAGGCCGGCTGGAAGAAGCCATCGCCACCTTCGAGAAGGCGCTGAAGGTCAGCCCGGACGACGCCGAGACCCACTATCTGCTGGGCGCGGCGCAACTGCAACTAGGCAAGATGAACGAGGCCGAGGCATCGCTGCTCAAGGCGCTGGAGATCAACAAAAACCTGCCCGAAGCCCGCTTTGGCCTGGCCATGCTGCGCAAAGTGCAGGGCCGCAACGATGACGCCATCGCCGAATTCGAAGCCTTTCTGGCCGGCCCGCCCGCCCAAGACCCCCAGGCCAAAGTCCAGGCCGAGCTGATGCTGAAAGAACTGAAGGGACAATAGGCGGCCCAGACCATGAACCTGCAAGACTACCGGCGTTTCGACCTGGCCAATGGCCTGCAAGTTGTCTGCGCGCCGATGCCATCCGTGCGCTCGGTCTCGATGGGGCTGTATCTGCGCGTCGGCTCGCGCTACGAGGCCGCCGAACAAGCCGGGATCAGCCACTTCCTCGAACACATGGTCTTCAAAGGCTGCGCCGGCTGGCCCACCGCCCTCGACATCGCCAACGAAATCGAAGGCAAGGGCGGCTACCTCAACGCCTCCACCGGCCAGGAATTCACCTCGTTCTGGGTGCGGGTGGGGGCCAGACACTGGCGGCGGAGCCTGGAACTGCTGGCCGCCATGATGCAGCACCCCACCTTGGACGCTGAAGAGTTCGAACGCGAGCAGAGCGTCATCCTCGACGAGATCGCCATGTATCGCGACGTGCCGGAGGATTACGTCGGCCAGCTCAGCAACGAGGCCATGTGGGGTCATCACCCCCTGGGTCGGGAAATCGCCGGGGAGCCGGAGACGGTCGAGGCGCTGACGCCGGCAGCCTTGCGCGCTTACCACCAGCGCTGCTACCGCCCCGACGGCGCCGTGCTGACGGTGGCCGGCGCCATCGACGCCGATGAACTACACGAAGCGGCGGCCGGCTGTTTGGGCGCCTGGACGGGCGCAGGCCCGCTCCCGGCCTTCCTGCCGGCGCCGCAACTCGAGGCCGCGCCCCGGCATCGCCTCCAGATCCGAGAAAGCGAGCAGGCCCACCTGCAGCTGGCTGTGCCCGGCCTCCCTCGCGACCATCCCGACCGCTTCAGCCTCGGCGTGCTCAATGCCCTGGCCGGCGACGGCATGAGCTCGCGGCTATGGCAGCGGCTGCGCGAGCAGCGCGGCCTGGCCTACAACATCGGCTCGTATGTCAGCATGTTTGCCGACAGCGGCTCGTTGGGCGTCTATGGCGGCTGCGATGCCGAACGCCTGTTCGAGACCCTGGACGAAACCGCTTCAGTCTGGCGCGATCTACAGGATCGACCGGCGCCCGAAGCGGAGATTCAACATTTCAAAGAATACATGAAGGGTCGCCTGGAACTGAGCAGCGAGGATTCATCGGCTGTGGCGGCCTGGTGGGGGCGACAGCTGGCTGCCGGCAGCCCGATGCAAACACTCGACCAGATCCTGAGTGAAATCGAAGCCGTGACCCCCGCCGACGTCCAGCGCCTGGCCCAGGACCTCTGGCAGCCGCAACAACTCACCCTGGCCTACGTCGGCCCCCTCGCCGACGAAACCGCCCTCATCCACTGGCTCACCCCCCCGCCCCCCAACCACTGACCCCTGCCCACTGACCACTGGTTACTGGTTACTGGTTACTGACCACTGCCCACTGATTACCGCCCCCTGACCACCGGCAAATAAAAGCTCTCCGCCCACGGCAACAACGGCAGCCGCGTGGCCGGGTCCCCCACCAGGGTGTAAAGACGGGTGAGATATTCGGTGAAATCATAGCCCTGGGTATAGAGGTGCAACTTGGCCTGCACAGACGCCCGGCCCAGGCGATCAGCCTTGTCGACCAGGATGGCGTCCATAAAGCCTTCGTTGACCAGGGCATTGCCCACCGAAATGCCATAGCCGGTGCTGGCCACATAGCCGACCGCCCCCCGGCCGTCGGGCAGGAGCAGGAGATCCTCGAGCAGCGACGCTCCCCCCGGCTGCGTGAACACGCCCGACAGACTCGCCATCGCCAGCACCACGGCCGGGCGATCACGGTTCTGCAGGCGCGGCGCCTCGGCCTTGTTCAGGATCTGTTCGGCCGCCCAGGCCCCGGGCTGACCGTGCCCGATGTAATTGACGACCAGGGCGCCCTCGCTCCAGTCTGCCAGCAAATCGGCCCGCAGCCGGTCGGCGGTTGGGAAGTCGGCCAGATACAGCCGCCTGATCTCCAGACTGGGCGCCGCGAGCATGGCGATGTCTTCGGCCAGACGCGTGAAATCGCCGGCCCCGTCGGGATTGTCCGCAACCAGGAGCAGACGCTGCTGCCAGCTTTCACCCACCGCCAGACCGTCGTAACCGACGATCTTATCGACCAGCCGGTCGGCGTCGGCCAACGAACCGGCAGGCAGCCGCCCATACATCAGATCGGGCACGATGTCGGCCCCTACCACAGCAGCGTAGGCATTCTCGTCCGCCACCTCGCCCAGCCAAGGGTCCAGCATCCGCAGCAGCACGGGCGCCTGCACGGGCGGCGCCCCCAGGTAGCCGAGCGGGTCGATCGTGCCATCACCCAACATCACCACAAAAGCCGGCGCCGGCGCTCGCCAGTAGCTCAAGGCCGCGGCCAGGAAAGAACGGATGGCCTGGGGATGGACGCCGCCGGCATTGAACTCATCAGCGATGGCCTCTGTACTGACGACCTTGACCGCCAGGCCAGTGGCGGCGCGATGCTGCGCCAACCGCTGAGCCGCCGGCAGCAGGGCGCGGGGGGTGATGATCAGATAATCGGCCCTGTTGTCGGGGCTGCGCAACTCATCCAGCACCGGCGCCCAGGCCAGAGCGTCCGGCCGGCGGGCTGCAGCCGTAGCTGCGGCATAGACCAGCGGCCCCGCCCCCACACTCACAAAGCCCACCCGCCCCGACCCATCGCCCGCCGTCTGCAGCTCGGTCAGGGCCAGGGGCCGGACGGGATCGGTCACGTCCCAAACGGCAGCCGTGGCATCCAGCCCGCCCAGCCATACCTGCCACTGCTCCGGCCAATCGACATCGGCCTGCAGCCGGCCCTCGACAGCCTCATACAACCGCATGTAATCGACTTCCAGCCAATCCAGAAGCACGGAATTGGTCGAGGTGGGCGTCTTGCTGACCTCGATGGCCAGTTCGTTGGCGCCGCTCTGCAACAAAGCATGTGGGATCGTGTACTCGTGCGTGCTGGCAAGGCGTCCTTCCACGTCGAAGGCGCCCACCGGATAACCGGCCAGATGCAAATCCACATGGGCGATGCCGTCGTCCTGCCCCCAGGTGCGGATGCGCACCCGCGCCCGGTCGGGACCGACAGCCACCCCATCCAGGGTGAAGGTGGCAACTTGCCGAGTCGGGCTGGTCCTGCCGGGACGCAGGTTGAGCCAGAACCAATGGTCGGCAGCCTCGGCGAGCGGGAAATGGGAATAGTAGAGCCGCTGCACCTCGCGATGGGCCGTCTCGGTAAAGCTCGGCAACACCAGCGCCTGCCCGGCGCCTGTACGCTGACCCACTCGCGCCCCGGCTTCGGCCCCCAACACCAGCCAGAAAACGTGATCGCCGCTGTAGCGCGAGGGCCGGGCCGGCGGCGCATAGAAGATCACCCCATCGCCCGCATCCAGCCGGCCGTCCTCCTCGCCCCGCACCAGCGCCGGGATGGGCGCGGCCCCATCGAACACTTGCAGCCGGCGCGGATCGATGCCCCCCACCTCCATCCCCAGCCCAACCAGATCCTCGAACCCGACTTCATACAGCCCCGGCTGGCTGACCGTGACCCGCAGCCGCCAGGAGCCATCGACAGGGATGGGCGCGGCCCCGGCCAGGCCATCCGGCGCCGGCGGCTGCACGCTCCGCCAACGCCGGCCATCCAGATAATTGGCCAGGGCTTGCCGGTAGATCGGTTCCCAATGCGGGTCGGGCCGGGGCGTCGCCGAGGTGGGGCGGACGTCGGCCAGGGCGATGGTGGCCGTGATCGTAGGATGCAGATCGATCTCGCTCGAGACCGGATCGACCTGCAGCGGCTGAAAGCGCACCCGCACCACCCGCTGGTCGCGCAGCCAGACAGCCTCGGCCATCGTCGCCGCCACTGTCTCGTCCGGCCCCTGCCCGGCCCCCGAAGCAAGCGCCAGACGGATACTGGCATCGGTCGCCACCCCCAACAAGGACACCTCGCCCACCGGCGGCACCGCCAACAGGATCGAGTGGCCGCGATAAGAGGCGTCGGCGAAGCTGAGGTGCGGGGCCAGGGCCGTTAGTTCGGCCGGGCTGAGCGCCCTGCCATCGGCCCAAAACTGAGTGCTGACTCTGACTACCAGCCTGGCAGCCGGCGGCGTCGGGCCGCCCTCCACCCGGATCAACTCGGTGAAGGAACGCGCCTCGACGACGATGTGCCGATCGGGCGCAGCTGCCCATCCGGGACTACCCACACCGCCCAGGATGACGAACAGCAGCAGGCCCACTCCCAGCCGCCGCCAAAAGCGAAGAAAGCGCCTGCCGCTCACCGTGGCGTCCGCAGACAAAAAAGGCCGGTGGTGCATAACCCACCGGCCCGGATTTCTACCGACGTAGCCGCTCTGCCACTACTCTTTGGTGAACATGAGCGTGCGCGAGACGATGTCATCCTCTTCATCCTCGCTGTACCACTGTTTCTTGTTTCGTTTCTTGCCTTTGCCGCCGGGTTCGAACTGTGCTCGCTGCAGGGCGAACTCGAAACTGGTGGGGAGCGATTCTTCTTCCTCGATCATCTCGTCCTGCGGTTCGGCGACTGCCGGGGCAGGAACCGCTCTGGGGGCCGAGCGGGGGGCCGGTTCGGGTTTCGGCTCGGGCTCGGGCTCGGGGAGCAGGGCGCGCATCGAGAGGTCGATCTGCCCACGACGACGGCGCACATCGATCACCTGGGCCTGCACCTCATCGCCGATCTTGACCAGATCGCCGGGGTGTTTCACATAGCCGTGGGTCATTTCCTTCACATGCACCATGCCATCATAGCCCACCCCCACATCGATGAAGATGCCGTAGTTCTCGATCCGCGTCACCCGCCCTGTCACCACATCACCCGGCGACAGAGTGCGCAGCGTGGGTGTTTCGGGGGCGATCAAGGTGAGGCTGATGCGGTTGTGCTCTTTGTCCAACTCTTTGATCCAGGCAGTGACCTGCTGGCCCAACTTGAGCACATCGCTCGGCTTGTTGATCCGTTTCTGCGAAATCTCCGAGACGTGAACCAGCCCATCCGTGCCGACGCCGATATCGATGAAGGCGCCAAAATCGGCCAGACGCCGCACCCGTCCAACCACTTCCTGGTTGACACTCAGCGTCTTGACGATGCTCTTGGGTGGAAGGACCTTGATTTCAGGTTTCGGTGGGCGAGGGGCGCCCTCTGGCGCATCGGTCACGTTTGGGACTCCTTGAAAACGGCGTTCTGATCGTTGGCTCGCTTCGGCATCATCGGGCATGAAACGTGGTCGGATAGGACCTCTGCCCCCGGTTTCAACGCTAGATTCGCTGCCAGACGCCAACGAGTGAGATTCGAGAAAGGATCATACGGATTCGACCGCCTCGTGTCAAACCGCGGCGTCGAGCTTCCGCACGTGTTCGCCGGCGCGTGCATGGCGCAGGCTGTGGTTGGTGGGGCGAAGCAACTCCAGGGCGTGGGGGAGCACGGGGGCGATCACGGCCCACTGCTCCCGAACAGCCTTGGGGCTACCAGAAAGGTTGATGATCAGGGCGCCGCCGCGGATGCCTGCCACCCCGCGCGACAACATGGCATGGGGGGTCTTGCTCAGCCCGGCCGCACGGATGGCCTCGGCAATGCCGGGCGCCTCGCGTTCGATGACGGCGCGGGTGGCTTCGGGCGTGGTGTCACGCGGGGCGAAGCCGGTGCCGCCTGTGGTCAGGATCAGGGACAGGCCCTGGTCGTCGGCCCAGAAGCGCAGGCGCTCGGCAATCAGCTGCGGTTCGTCGGGCGCCAGGCCGATGACAGGCGTCTCATCGGGCCACAGGTCTTGCGCCAGCCCAACCAGCAGCGGCCCGCTTTGGTCTTCGGACTGACCGGCGGCGGCGCTATCGCTGATGGTGAGGATGCCAACCGTGGTGGGCATGGCAGGGAGATGATCAGGGCTGGCGCCGCTGTCAGGATCGCCAGCCCTGATCTCGGAGTCGAGGCAGGACCTGGATTAGCGCTTGGTGTACTGCGGGGCCTTGCGAGCGCGCTTGAGGCCGAACTTTTTGCGTTCCTTGGCGCGGGCATCGCGCACCAGGAAGCCGGCTTTCTTCAACGGTGGTCGCAAGTTGGGGTCGAACTCGGTCAGGGCGCGGGCCAGACCCATCTTCACGGCTTCGGCCTGGCCGGTAATGCCGCCGCCCTCGACCACAGCCGAGACGTTGAAGCGACTCTCGCTGCCAAGTTCTTTCAGTGGCTGCCACACCTGCGCCTGGTCGCTGAGGCGAGGGAAGAATTGCGCCATGGGCTTGTTGTTGACGACGAATTCGACAGTTTCGCCAGCGGGATAGATGCGTACGCGGGCGGTGGCGGTCTTGCGGCGACCAACGGCTTCGTAATACTGCGTCATGTTCTCGTCCTTCGATCGGGGCAGTGCAACCCCAGGCGATTCCGAAGAGCCGCCAGGGGTTCGTGCGGGGGTGACAATCAGGCCAAATCAACCGCGCGCGGCTGCTGGGCGGCGTGGGGATGGTCGGGCGAAGCGTAAACCTTTAGTTTCTTGTACATCTGGCGGCCGAGCCGGTTCTTGGGCAACATGCCGCGCACCGCAAACTCGAGCACGCGCTCGGGATGGGTTTGCAGCATCCGCCGCATGGTCACCTCTTTCAGCCCGCCCATGTAGCCACTGTGGCGGTAGTAGATATGGGCGTCCAGGCGGTCGCCGCTGACACGGATCTTGTCGGCATTGACGACGATCACAAAATCGCCGCAATCGACGTGCGGGGTGTAGATGGGTTTGTGTTTCCCGCGCAGGATGCGGGCGATTTCGGCGGAAAGGCGCCCCAGCGTTTTGCCGGCGGCGTCCACCAAAAGCCACTCGTGTTGGACTTCTTCTGGCTTGGCGCTAAACGTTTTGTTCACGGTGATGAACTCCTTGCTTGTGCGTCCCTCGGCGCGGGATGGAGGGAAAGAGGCGCTGTCAGGCAACGCCAGACGAGGGAAGGGAGTAGGAGACAGAGACCAGGATCAGACCTTGGGCAGGTGCGGGCGGGGGAGCCAGTCCTCGCTCGCGGCTGGCAAGCAGTCCGCCGACCTCGGCTGGGGTCATCCGGCCCTGGCCTACCTGGACGAGCGTGGCGACAATGGTTCGCACCATGCGGCGCAAGAAAGCGTTGGCCCGGATGTCGAAGAAGAGATAGGGCGGGTGCTGGCTCCAGCGGGCTTCGCTCACCCGGCGGACGGTGCTGGCAGTGGGTTCGTCTTGAGGGGGCTGGCCGAAGGTGAGGAAATCGTGGCTGCCGATGAGCTGGGCAGCGGCCTGGTTCATGGCCTCGACATCGATCTCAGGGCCAAGCTCCCAGGCGTAGCGCGCCCGCAAGGGCGAGTGGCCCGGCCATTGGCCGACCTGGTAGCGATAGTGACGTTCGCTGGCGCTGAAGCGCGGGTGGAATTCGGGGGGAGCAGGTTCGAGGCGAAGGACAGCGATGTCGGCGGGGAGGAGGGCGTTCAAGGCCCGTTGCAGGTCGGCCGGTGTGTGCTTCCAGGCCACCCTGAAGGCGATGACCTGCCCGGCGGCGTGAACGCCAGCGTCGGTGCGACCGGCGCCCACCACCCGCACGCTTTGCTGCGTCAGGCGGTGGAGCGTCTGCTCGATCTCGCCCTGCACCGTCCGGCCCGACACCTGCACCTGGAAGCCCAGGAAGTCGGCGCCGTCGTATTCGATGACGGCGCTGTAGTAAGCCGGCGGCGCGGACGAGGCGGGGCTATTCAACCAACTCGATCAAGGCCATATCGGCGCCGTCGCCGTGGCGAGGCCCCATCTTGAAGATGCGGGTGTAGCCGCCGGGCCGATCGGCATAGCGCAGGCTGAACTGATCGTAGATAACCGCCACCATGTCGGGGTCGTTGAGCCGCGACCGCAGCAGTCGCCGGGCGTGCACCTCGCTGATGCGTCCGGCCCGACCGCGCTTGGCAATGGTGATCAGTTTTTCGGCGTCGGAGCGGATGGCTTTGGCTTTGGCCTCGGTGGTTTCGATCTGCCCGTGGCGGAACAACTCGGTGATCAGGTTTTTGAACAGGGCCTGACGATGGTCGGATGACCGGCCAAACTGCCGGCCGCTGATTTGGTGTCGCATTCTCGGTCTCTCCTGGTGCGGATAGAGTGGGCGAGGAAACCTCGCTCCTGCACATCCGCTCGTTAGCTGGCCGCTTCGGGGCCGGGGGTATAGTCGATGAAGATGAGATAGTCTCGCTCGCGCAGTTTCTCCACCAACTCGTCCAGTGACTTCCGCCCGAAGTTGCGGATGGCGAGCATCTCGTTCTCGCCCTGCTCCAGCTTGCGCAGCACTTCACCCACCTTGGTGATGCCGGCGCGCTTCAGGCAGTTGTAGGCGCGCATGCTCAGGTCGAGATCCTCGATCGGTTGCTCGGCGATCCGGCCCGGGATGCCGCTTTCGTCGCGCTCATCCGCGGCGGTTTCGGCCATCTCGACACCGGCCACCATCGAGAACTGCTCCACGAGTTGGCGGGCGGCATATTTCAGAGCGACTTCGGGCGTCAGGGCGCCATCGGTCCAGATCTCGAAGATCAGGCGGTCGAAATCGGTGTGTCCACCCACGCGGGTGCGTTCCACCACATGGTTGACGCGGCGCACGGGGCTGAAAATGGCGTCGATGGGCATCTCGCCGATGGGCAACTTGGGCCGGTTGTCGGCCTCGGCCGGCAGATAGCCCTTGCCCGGCGAGACCACCAACTCCATATCGAAATCGGCGTTGGTCGCATCGAGCGTGAGCAGATAGAGTTCGGGGTTGATGATCTCGACTTCGGGTGGGGCGTTCAGGTCAGCGGCGGTGATGGGGCCGGGGCCTTTGGCTCGGACGTACATCCGCACCGGTTCCTCACTGTGCAGACGCAACCGCAATTGTTTGAGGTTCAGGACGAGCTGCGTCGTGTCTTCGCGGGCGTTGGGGATGGGGGAGAATTCGTGATAGACGTCATTGATCCGCAACGAGGTGACGGCGGCGCCGGGGAGGGCCGACAACAGAACGCGACGGAGCGCATTCCCCAGCGTGATGCCGTAGCCGCTCTCCAGCGGCCCGATCTCGAAGCGGGCAAAACGTTGCGTGCTGGCTGTACATTCGATCTTGGGTAAGACCGGCTGCATATCTTGGTAGAACACGTGGCAGTCTCCTTCGAAGCAGGGTTTCGCCTTCGTCGTTGGCGGCGCAGATGCGAACAAACACGGACAGGCCGGTTGACCAGCCCATCCGTGTTCTCACAAGACGGAATCCAAACGGGTTTCCCGTTTCGTCGTTTGCTGCGCCTACAGGCTAGTGCAAGTGGTTAGCGGCTGTAGAATTCAACGATGAGCTGCTCGTTGATGTCGATATCGCGGATGTCCTCGCGCGAGGGCAGACTCGTCACCCGGCCCGAAAGCGCCGGCAGGTCGGCCATCAACCAGCCTGGCGACGCCTGGCGGCTGCTTTGCGAAGTCAGTTCCTTGAAATAGGTCAGGCTGCGGCTCTGGTCGGCAACCTGGATGACGTCGCCGGGATGCACCGAGTAGGAGGCAATATCGACCTTCTGGCCGTTGACCAGGAAGTGGCCGTGCGTGACCAACTGCCGGGCCAACGGGCGCGAGGTAGCAAAGCCCAGCCGGAAGACGACGTTGTCCAGGCGCTGTTCCAGCAACTGCAGCAAGGTCGCGCCCGTCAGACCTTTGGTCTTGACGGCCTGGCGGAAGTAGCGCCGGAACTGGCGTTCGTAGACGCCATAGATGCGGCGGACCTTTTGTTTCTCGCGCAACTGGCGGCCAAAGTCGGACACCTTGCGCCGTGCGCGTTTGGGACCGTGCATGCCTGGCGGGTTGTTGCGGTTGTCGATCGCACACTTGGGCGAGTAGCAGCGGTCTCCCTTGAGGAAGAGTTTCGTGCCTTCGCGACGACAAAGCGTGCAAACGGAGTCATTGTGACGAGCCATTCAGTAATCTTTCCTTCTTGTGTTTGGCACGGAAGAACAGTTCAGGCACAGCAACGGCCTGGCGTTCCGGGTGGCCTAGACGCGCCGTTTTTTGGGCGGGCGGCAGCCATTATGCGGCAGCGGGGTGATATCGGTGATCGAGGTCACGATCAGACCGGCGGCCATGATCGAGCGGATGGCCGATTCGCGACCGGGGCCAGGGCCTTTGACGAAGACATCCACCTCGCGCATGCCCATGTCGTTGGCAGAGCGGGCGGCATTACGGGCCGACTGCTGGGCGGCAAAGGGCGTGCTCTTGCGCGAGCCTTTGAAGCCCGAAGCGCCGGCGCTCGACCAGGCAACGGTGTTGCCCTCATTGTCGGTGATGGTGATGATGGTGTTGTTGAACGTGGCCTGGATGTGCGCCTGGCCGTGGGCTGCTGCGCGGCGTTCTTTCTTGGGCGCCGCGCGCCGTCCGCGTGTGGTTGTGGTCTGTTGCTTTGCCATGAATCCTGTACTCCAGGGCGAATGGTGCTCTGAGTGTTACTTGCGGGCGCGCTTGCGGCCGGGAACGGTCTTGCGGGCGCCGCGTTTGGTGCGGGCATTGGTGCGGGTGCGTTGGCCGCGCACCGGCAGATTGGCGCGATGCCGGCGACCGCGATAGCTGCCGATCTCGACCAGACGCTTGATGTTCATCTGCACCTCGCGGCGCAGGTCGCCCTCGACGACATAGTTGTGATCGATGACGTCGCGCAGCCGCGCCACTTCGTCGGCGTTCAGTTCGTGAACGCGCTTGTTCTCGATCCCGGTCTGGGTCAGGATTTCTCTGGCCGTGGCGGGGCCAATGCCATAGATGTAGGTGAGGGATGTCTCTACCCGCTTGTCGCGAGGGATATCGACGCCAGCAATACGTGCCATAAAGCCTCCTGCGGAATCTTAGCCTTGGCGCTGCTTGTGCTTGGGGTTGGTACAGATGACGTGGATGACGCCGTGACGACGAATGATCTTGCAGTTGTCGCACATGCGTTTGACAGACGGTCGGACTTTCATGAGTCTACTCCTTCGGCGACGCCGCAACCTGGCTGCGGTGGGGCCGAACAGATGATATGGATGATGTTTCTAGATGAGGGTGAGGATGTGGGCGGGGCCAGCGGTGACGGCGATCGTGTGCTCGCAATGGGCGCTGAGCGAACCATCGGCCGTGCGGGCCGTCCAACCGTCGGCGTCGATGCTGACCCGCCAGCCACCGGCGCCAATGGCAACCTCGATGGCCAGGGTCATGCCTGGCTGCAAGCGCATCCCGGCGCCGGCCCTGCCGTGATTGAGCACGGTGGGGGGCTGGTGCATCTCGCGGCCGATGCCGTGACCGGTGAGCTCACGCAAGACGGTGTAGCCGGCGGCTTCGACGCTTTGCTGGATGGCGGCGCCAACATCACCGAGGTGACGGCCCGCCCGCGCCTGCTCGATACCCGCCCAGAGTGCGGATTCGCAGGCTCGCAGCAGGCGCTCGGCCTCGGCGTCGATCTCGCCCACGGCATAGGTCCAGCCGGTGTCGGCCACCCAGCCGCCGTAGGTCACGCCTACGTCAAGGCTGAGGAGATCGCCACGGTGCAGCCGGCGGTGGGGGGTAGGGATGCCATGGACGGCTTCATCGTTGAGCGAGGCGCAGATGGCGGCCGGAAAGGCCGTCCCGGCGCTGTCGGCGCCGTAGTTCAGGAACGTGGGTTCGGCGCCGTAGCTGCGGATGAAGGTCTCGGCCAGGGCATTCAGTTCGCCGGTGGCGACGCCAGGTCGGATGTGGGGTTTAAGGTGCGTCAGGGTGAGGGCCGCCAGCCGGCCGGCTGCTCGCATGGCTGCGATCTCGCTGGCATCGTACAGGGCGACGCCGGCAGCCTGGGCCAGGGCTGGGGGGCGGATCATGACTGGAGCGCGTTGCGTGACCAGATGGCTTGCGCTTCACGCCTCACGTTTCAAGTGCAAAGTCGAGGAGCAGCCAGGTCAGCGGATGAAGCCTTCGTAATGGCGCATCATCAACTGCGCTTCGATCTGCTTCATGGTGTCGAGCACGACGCCAACCACGATCAGCAGGCCAGAGCTGGTGATCAACAGTCTGGTGTTCTGCAGGCCGGGGTCGCGGACGGCCAGATTGACCAGCCAGGGCAGAATGGCGACGAAGCCGAGGAAGAGAGCACCAACCAGGGTGATGCGCACCAAGACCTTGTTCAGATAGTCTTCGGTGCGCTTTCCTGGCCGGATGCCGGGGATATAGCCGCCCTGTTTCTGCAACGTGTCAGCCAGGTTTTGCTGGCGGAAGATGACATCGGTGTAGAAGTAGGTGAAGGCGACGACGAGGATGAAATAGAAGATCCAGTAGAACGTGCTGCTGGGGCTGAGAGTGGTGTTGAGGAAGTTGCCGATGCTGGCCACCCAGGCGGTGCTCGAGCTTCGTAGGAAACCGCCAATGGTGGCGGGGAAGATGAGCAGGCTGCTGGCGAAGATGAGCGGGATCATGCCGGCGCTGTTGACGCGGATGGGGATGTGGCTGCTCTGGCCGCCGGCCATCATCACCCGGTTGCCGCGCATGGTGCGCACGCGCTTGCCATAGCGCACGGGGATGCGCCGCTGCCCTTCCTGAACATAGACGATGAGGAGCACGGTGGCGACGGTGATGGCCAAGAAGACGAAGACCAACAGCACACCGCGGGTGCTTGCCAGAAGGGCGTTGACGCGCGACCACAGGTTGCCGACGATGCCACCGAAGATGATCAACGAGACGCCGTTGCCGATGCCGTCCTCGGTGATCAGGTTGCCCATGAACAGGGCCAGGAACGTGCCTGCCACCATCGAGAGCAAGACGGCAATCGTCAACAACGGGTTATTGCCAAAACCGAAGCCGGGAAGCACGGTGCTGCCGGTGCCAACGCCGCTGGCCATGATCGCCGCCTGGCCATAGCCTTGCAGCAACGCCAATGGCACGGCCAGATACAGCGTATATTGGTTGATCTTCAGTCGCCCTTGATCGCCATCTTTCGAGATCTCTTGCAACCTGGGAATGATGGGGATCAGCAGTTGAATGATGATCTGGGCGGTGATGTAGGGATAGACGCCCATGGACATCACCGAGAAGTTCGACAAAGCGCCGCCGCTGAGCAAATCGAACAGATTCGCCAGGTCGTTGCCCTGGAAGAAACTCGCCAGGGCCGTGCGATCGACGCCGGGCACCGGCACCTGCGCCAGGAAGCGGTACAGGACCAGAAGCCCCAACGTGAACAGCAGCTTGCGCCGCAGATCGGGCAGACGGAAGGCGCTGCGTACGGCTGTCAGCATAGGATTCGCCTCACAGGTTCAGGAGGGACAAGACCTCGACGGCGCCGCCAGCAACCTTGATTTTCTCTTCGGCGCTGGCAGAAAATCGGTGCGCCTTGACCGTCAAGGCGACCTGGATGCCGCCATCGCCAAGGACGGCGACCGGGCGGTTGGCGCGAACCAGGCCGGCTTCGGTCAGCAGGTCGGGCGTGATCTCCGTACCGGCCTCGAAACAGGCCGCCAGTTCGCCCACGTTGACCGGCTGATACTCGACGCGGTTGCGATTGGTGAAACCACGCAGCGTGGGCAGACGACGAACCAGGGGCAGCTGGCCGCCTTCGAAGTAGGGGCCTTTGGTGCCGCCCGACCGTTTGGCCTGGCCTTTGCCGCCACGGCCCGCTTGTTTGCCCTGGCCGGTGGCGTGGCCGCGCCCGATGCGTTTGCGCGCTTTGTTGGAACCCGCAGGGGGTTGCAGATCGTTGGTGTTCATGCAGACTGCTCCTGGACCCGCACCAGATGGCTGACTCTGTCGATCATGCCGCGGATGACGGGGGTATCGTCGTGCTCGACCGTGTCACCCAGGCGTCGCAGCCCCAACGCCCGCAAGGTGCCAACCTGTCGTTGCGTGTAGCCGATGACGCTCTTGGTGTAGGTAATGGTCAGTTTTTTGGTGAGGGAAGGGGTAGAAACGTCGCTCATGGCCGTGTTTCCGCTTGGCTCTTGACCCAGTGGGGTTGGACGCGGGCTTCGGGGACGCCGCGCAGTCTGGCCACTTCCGCCGGCGATTTCAACTCGCTCAGGGCTTTGTGCGTGGCCTTGACCACGTTCAGGATATTGGCGCTACCCATCGACTTGGTCAGAATGTCTTTGATGCCGGCGGCTTCGACCACCGCCCGCACACCGCCGCCAGCGATGACGCCCGTGCCGGGCGAGGCCGGGCGCAGCATGACGGTGGCAGCGCTGAAGTTGGTGGTGATCTCGTGGGGAATGGTATTGCCCACCATGGGCACGGTCAACATCGCCTTGCGGGCCTGGTCCGAACCTTTGCGGATGGCCTCGGGCACTTCGTTGGCCTTGCCGATGCCGATGCCCACCTTGCCGTTGCCATCGCCAACGACTACGACGGCCCGGAAAGCGAAGCGACGACCGCCCTTGACGACCTTGGCCGTGCGCGCCAGATGGACGATGCGCTCATTCATACCATCATCCACCTCGCGTTCGCGGGGCGGACGGCGACCGCGTTCGCGGCGGTCTTCGGTGGCGCCGGCCTCGGGGGTGGCCGCAGCCGGGGGTTGGCCTTGCTGGTTGGGTTGGCGGCGGGTACCGCTGCCTCGACCTTTGCGTTCTCGTTCAGCCATGCGATAAGTCTCCTGTGTCCAGGCTTGTCAGCTCTTCCCCCTGCCGGCCGGCAGGCGGTCAGCAGGGGAAGGGTGGGACGTCGATCAGAACTTCAAGCCCGCCTCGCGGGCAGCTTCGGCCAGCGCCTTGACGCGGCCATGATAGGGAAAACCGCCACGGTCGAACACGACCGCTTCGATGCCGGCCTGGGCCGCGCGCTCGCCCACCAATTTTCCCACGGCCTGCGCCTGTTGGGTCTTGGTCCCGGCCAATGCACGCAGGGTGGGGTCGAGGGTCGAGGCCGAAGCCAGGGTTTGGCCGGCGGTGTCGTCGATCACCTGGGCATAGATATGCTCCAGGCTGCGATAGATAGCCAGGCGGGGGCGCTGAGGAGTGCCGTGGATCGTCTCGCGAACGCGTTGGTGGCGGCGCTGGCGGGCCAGCGCACGGGGATTCATGGGCATGGGTGCTGCTCCTATTTCTTGCCTTTCGAGCTCTTGCCGGCTTTGATCTTGATGAATTCGCCTCTGTAGCGGATGCCTTTGCCCTTGTAGGGTTCAGGCTTGCGCCAGGCCCGCAGTTTGGCGGCGACCTCGCCCACCTGCTCCTTGTCGATGCCACGGACGCTGATAATACGCCCGGTCTTGTCGACTTCGAAGCTGATGTTGGTAGGCGGAGGTACGATCACGGGGTGCGAATAGCCCAGGCTCAGCTCTAGCGACTTGCCCTGCATGGCCGCTTTGTAGCCGACGCCAACCAGTTCCATCTCTTTGGTGAAGCCGGTGCTGACGCCCGTGACCATGTTCTGCAACAAGGCCCGTGTCAGGCCGTGCAGGGCGCGATGGTGGCGCTGGTCGGTGGGGCGGGTCACATGCACCTCGGCTCCCTCGGCGGCCAGATTGATGTCGGGTACGAAGGAGCGGGTCAGGGCGCCCTTCGGTCCCTTGACGGTGACGGTGTTGTCCGGGGCGATATCGACGGTGACGCCCTTGGGCAGGGCCACCGCTTTCTTGCCGATGCGTGACATAGAAATTCCTCCTGCTGGCGTGTGCTTACCAGACGTAGCAGATGACTTCGCCGCCCACGCCGGCGCGGCGGGCGTCGCGACCGCTGAGCAGGCCCTTGGGGGTGGAAACGATGGCCACACCCAGGCCGCCTTGCACCCAGGGGATGTCATCGGCCGGCCGGTAGACCCGGCGACCGGGCGAACTGATGCGACGCAGACCGGTGATGATCGGCCGGCGTCTGTCATCGTAGCGCAGGTGCAGGCGCAGCGTGGGGCGCGGGGCCGCCTGGCCGATGTCGTAGCCGCGGATGAAGCCTTCCTCGCTCAGAATGCGAGCGATCTCGACCTTCATCTTGGAGCTTGGGATCACGACCTGTTTCTGGCGGGCCAGTAAAGCGTTGCGGATGCGGGTGAGCATATCCGCCACGGGATCGGTCATCATTGCGATAGGACTCCTTCGGATGGACTACCAGCTCGATTTGACAACGCCGGGCAGCGTGCCGCGCTCGGCTTCGTGGCGGAAGCAGATGCGGCAGAGATCGAAACGGCGCATGTAGCCGCGCGAGCGGCCGCAGATGCGGCAGCGGTTGCGAACTCGACCGGCGTACTTGCGGCGCTGTTCGCGATAGATCATGCACGTCTTAGCCATTGCTTGTTCCTCAACGCTTGAAAGGCATACCGAGCAGGCGCAGCAGCTCGCGGCCCTCGTCATCGCTACGGGCGCTGGTCACGATGCTGATCCCTAAGCCACGCAGCTTATCGACGGTGTCGTAGTTGATTTCGGGAAAGGCCAGCTGTTCACGCAGGCCCACAGTGTAGTTGCCGCGACCATCGAAACCATCAGCCGAGACGCCCTGAAAGTCGCGCTGCCGGGGCAAGGCCACGTTGATCAGCCGGTCGAGAAAGCTCCACATCCGGTCGCCGCGTAGGGTCACGCTCACACCGATGGGATTTCCTTGCCGCAATTTGAAGCTGGCAATCGACTTGCGAGCCTTGCGAACAACGGGTTTCTGACCAGTGATGGTGGCAACATCGGCGGCGGCGGCTTCGACCGCTTTCGGGTTCTGCAAGGCTTCGCCGAGGCCAATGTTGACGGAGATTTTCTGCAGGCGGGGCACCTGCATTACGTTCTTGTACTGGAAACGCTCGACCATGGCGGGAATGACTTCCTGCTGGTAGCGTTCTTTCAACCTGGCTGACATAGATAAGCTCCTCTTCGACCCGGCGAGGCTGGCGCGCCCGGTCTTTGCTTTCAGTCAATAAGTTCGTCGAATTTGGCGCTATAACGAGTTTTCTCGCCATCGGCCGAGACGCGGCTGCCTACGCGCGTGGGTTGGTTGGCGTGCGGGGCCACCAACATCACCTTCGAGATGTGGATCGGCCCCTCGCGCTCGATAATGCCAACCTGGGTGCGGACATCGCCCGTGCGACGCTGATGTTTCTTGATCATGTTGACGCCGGAGACGACGACATAGACTTCATCGGCATCGTACTCGCCTTGTTTGTTTTTCTTGCGGATCACAGATTGGACCTCGCCACGCTTGCCGGTATAGTTGCCGGCGATGACTTCGACGGTGTCGCCTTTGTGGATTTTCTGCTTCATGGTCTTGACCTCTGGACTAGTTCAGAGAACCTCGGGGGCCAGGCTGACGATCTTCATGAACCGTTTGTCGCGCAGTTCGCGGGCGACGGGGCCGAAGATGCGGGTGCCGCGGGGGTTGTTGTTCTGATCGAGGATGACGGCGGCGTTATCGTCGAAGCGGATGTAGCTGCCATCGCTACGACCGATCTCCTTGGCGGTGCGGACGACCACGGCCTTGACCACATCGCCCTTCTTTACGGCGCCGCCCGGCGACGCCTGCTTGACCGCCGCCACGATGATGTCGCCCACGCTGGCATAGCGCCGCGTCGAGCCGCCCATCACACGGATGCAGAGCAGTTCTTTGGCGCCGGTGTTGTCGGCGACCTTGAGAATCGTTTCTTGCTGAATCATGACCGGCCTCGCTCAGTCTGTCTCGGCGGCAGCGCCTGGGGCGGCAAACGTCTCGACGACGACCCAACGCTTGGTTTTGCTCAACGGTCGCGATTCGCGAATCCGCACGCGGTCGCCGGTCTTGCAGGCGTTGCCTTCGTCATGAGCGTGATACTTGGTGTGGGTGCGCACAACCTTGCCGTATAGCGGATGTCGGGTCGTGCGTTCGACGCGCACGACCACCGTTTTGTCCATGGCATCGCTGACGACGATGCCGATCAGGGATTTGCGTTGTTCGAGGGCCATCTTACATCATCTCCACTGCCAATTGGCGTTCGCGCAAAATGGTCTTGATGCGGGCAATATCACGCTTGACCACGGTTACGCGGCCATAGTCGCGTTGTTGCCCAATCGACATATTGAAGCGCAGGTTCATCAACTCTTCGTAGGCTTCGTCCAGCTTGGTTTGCAGCTCGCCCTCGGCCAGGCTGCGCAGTTCGGATGCGGTCATCAGCTTCCCTCCTCGGTGCGGGCAATGAATTGCGTGGCAATAGGCAGCTTGTGCGCAGCCAGGCGCATCGCCGCCCGCGCCGTCTCTTCGTCCACACCGCCGATCTCGAACAAAACGCGACCGGGGCGGATGACGGCGACATAGCGATCCACCGGCCCCTTGCCGCTACCCATGCGGGTCTCGGCGGCGCGGGCGGTCACCGGTTTGTCAGGGAAGATGCGGATCCAGATCTTGCCGCCGCGTCGCACATAGCGAACGATGGCGCGGCGGGCCGCCTCGATCTGGCGGCTGTTCATCCAGCAAGGTTCCAGCGCCTGCAGGCCGAATTCGCCAAAGGCGACTGAGCTACCGCGCCAGGCTTTGCCTGTCATGCGACCGCGATGTTGTTTGCGGTGTTTGACGCGTTTGGGCATTAACATGATCGATTACCTCGTGTTTCCAGCAACCGGTGGTTGCACTCAGATAACCAGCGGTTCGCCGGGTAGAATCTCGCCTTTGTAAATCCAGACTTTGATGCCAATGGCGCCATATTGCGTGTCGGCAACGGTATCGGCGTAGTCGATATTGGCGCGCAGGGTGTGGCGAGGGATGCGGCCATCGCGCACGGAATCGACGCGGGCCATTTCCGAACCGCCCAAGCGGCCACTGATGCGGATCATCACGCCTTTGGCGCCGCCTTTGATGGTGCGCTGCACCGCCTGGCGCATGGCCCGTTTATAAGCCACGCGCTTGGCCAGTTGGTCGGCGATGTTCAGCGCCACCAGAAGAGCATCCAATTCAGGTTTCTTGATCTCTTCGACATCGACTTTGATGCGCTTGTCGGTCATCTCTTGCAACGATTTGCGCAGATCGGACACGGTGGCGCCTTTCTTGCCGATGATGATGCCCGGTTTAGCGGCGTGGATGATCAGGTGAACCTGCTTGGGCGCTCGCTGGATCTCGACCTTCGAGACCCCTGCTTTGTCAAGCTCGCGCGCTACCTTCGCCCGGATCAGGCGATCCTCGGCCAACAAATCGGTGTACTCTTTGCCATCGGCATACCAGCGGGAGCTATGGTCCTTGATGATGCCAAGCCGGAAACCGGTCGGGTGAACTTTGCGTCCCAACGTGTGCCTCCTTAACGTTCTTCGAGAACGACGGTAATGTGCGACGAGCGCTTCAGGATCGGTTTGGCGCGTCCACGCGCGCCAGGGCGGAAGCGTTTGGCAGTGGGGGCTTCGTCGGCGAAAACCTGGGCAATCCACATGTCTTCAGGGGCCATGCTTTCGTTTTCCTCGGCATTGGCCAGCGCCGACTGCACGGTCTTCTTGACCTCGTAGGCGGCCTGTTGTGTCATGTGGCTGAGGGCGTCGACGGCGTCAAGGGCGCGCATCCCGCGCACGAGGGTCGTCACCAACCGCACCTTCTGTGGAGGGAGGCCGACATACTTGCGCTGTGCGCGTACCAAAAGGGTGGAATCTGTGCTCATAAGGGTTCGTCTCAGGGTTGCGTGGTGCGTTTCGCCATCCGCACTTCCTTAACGGCGGGCTTTGGTCACTTTTTCCTTCACAGCGTGGCTGCGAAAGAAACGGGTGGGAGCGAATTCGCCCAGCTTGTGGCCCACCATGTTCTCGGTGACGTAGATGGGCACGTGCTTGCGACCATTGTGCACGGCCAGCGTGTGGCCAACCATCTGCGGGAAGATGGTGGAAGCACGCGACCAGGTGCGAAGGACGCGCTTCTCGCCTTTGCGGTTCATATCTTCGACTTTGCGAAGCAGTTTCTTATCGACGTAAGGGCCTTTTTTCAGCGACCGCGACATGCTTGAATCTCCTTAGCGTTTCTTCCCGCGGCGGCGGACGATGTATTGGTTCGAACGCTTGTTGCGGCGTGTACGATACCCCAGGGCAGGTTTGCCCCAGGGGGTCTTGGGGCCGGGCATCCCGATCGGCGAACGACCCTCGCCGCCGCCGTGCGGGTGTGAATTCGGGTCCATGGCTGTGCCACGAACGGTCGGGCGCCAACCCAACCAGCGTTTGCGGCCAGCTTTACCCAGCGAAACATTCTGATGGTCGGTGTTGCCCACCTGACCAATGGTGGCCATGCACTCCAACCGCACACGGCGCGCTTCGCCGCTGGGCAGACGCAGCTGGGCAAATTCGCCTTCTTTGGCCATCAGCTGGGCATAGACGCCAGCCGCGCGCGCCATCTGGCCGCCGCGACCGGGCTGGAGTTCGACATTGTGAACGAGCGTGCCCAGGGGGATGTTGGCCAGGGGCAGGGCGTTGCCGGCGCGAATATCGGCGTTGGGGCCAGAGACGATGGTATCGCCCACCTTCAGACCCAGCGGCGCCAGGATGTAGCGCTTCTCGCCATCGGCATACACCACCAGGGCAATGCGGGCCGAACGGTTGGGATCGTATTCGATCGCAGTCACGCGGGCAGGGACATCCTGCTTGTCGCGCAGGAAATCGATCAAGCGGTACCGCTGCTTGTGGCCGCCGCCGCGATGCCGGACAGTGAGCTTGCCCTGGTTGTTGCGGCCGGCCGTCTTCTTGGCCGGGCGGAGGAGCGACTTTTCGGGGGTGGAGCGGGTAATCTCCTCGAAGGTCGAGACGGTCATGCCGCGACGACCGGGAGATGTGGGCTTGTAAACCTTGATACCCATGTTGGTGTGTTCCTAAGCGAGCGTCTGTGGGGTCAGGCGCCGGCAAACGATTCCTTGCTTATTTTTGCCGTCTGCCGAGTCGGGGATGATGGCTAGACACCTTCGAACATCTGGATGGTGTCGGCGGCGGCCAGGGTGACAATGGCTTTCTTCCACGAGGCCACACGCACCGCCGTCGATTTGCGGCTGCGACGCCGCGTCTTGGCCTTGACATTGATGATGTTCACGTCCAGGACGTCGACGCCGAAGCGTTCTTCGATCGCGTGCTTGACCATGAGTCGGTTGGCGCGCTTGTCGACCTCGAAGACATATTGATGGACTTCATCCTGAAGCCGGTTGGTTTTTTCGGTGACGATGGGGCGTCGCAGAACTTCGTAGGGATGCATGGCCTTACTCCTCCCCAGCTTCGGTCGCGTCCAGCGCCTCTTCGGCGCCCAAAAAGGACTCGAGCACAGCCAGGGCCTGCTGGGGCACGATCAGGGTGTCGTGGCCCAGGATGTCGCGTACGTTCAGATAGGGAGCGTGCAAGGTCTTGACATGGGGCAAGTTGCGGGCCGCCAGTTCGACATTGGTGTTCCGTTCGGGCAGCAGCACCAGGGCGCTGCGGTTCACGTTCAGGGCCGCCAACATCTGGGCGATGTCTTTGGTGCGGGGCACGGCGACTTCGAGACGGTCGAGGACGATCACCTGCTGATCCTGCGCCTTCACACTCAGGGCCGAACGCAACGCCAGCCGGCGCATCTTGCGTGGCATTTTCTGCGTGTAGGAGCGGGGGTGCGGGCCGAAGACGACGCCGCCGCCCCGCCAATGGGGGGCGCGAGTGCTGCCTTGTCGAGCGCGACCGGTGCCTTTCTGTCGCCAGGGTTTGCGCCCACCGCCACTCACATCGCTGCGAGTCTTGGTGTTGTGCGTGCCCAGGCGGCGGTTGGCCAGTTGCCGCACCAATGCCTGGTGCATGACTGCCTGGTTGATTTCCGAGGCGAAAATGGCGTCAGGCAAATCGACGGCGCCGACTTCCTGACCCTGCATGTTCTTCAGACTGACTTCCATGGCATCTACCTCCCGCCCTTCTTGCGGGCGGACGAGACGATCACGACCCCATTCTTGGGGCCAGGGACCGCGCCCTTGACTGCCAGCAAATTGCGTTGCGGATCGACCGTCACTACCCGCAGATTCTGCACGGTCACTTTCGCAT
Source organism: Caldilineales bacterium (assembly GCA_019695115.1). GTDB lineage: Bacteria > Chloroflexota > Anaerolineae > J102 > J102 > SSF26. Next base: position 28,330 of record JAIBAP010000070.1, read on the forward strand.
TGCCCATCTGGCCGGGCAAGCGGCGACCCTTGAAGGTGTGGCCGGGCGTCGAACCGGCGCTCGAGGCGCCGGGGGCGCGGGTGCGATCCGAAGCGCCGTGCGTCTTGGGCTGGCGATTGAAGCCATGCCGCTTGATGCCGCCCTGGAAGCCCTTGCCTTTGGACTTGCCGGAGATATCGACGAAATCGCCGACGACGAAGACATCCGCCAACAGCCGCTGACCGATGCTGTAATCGCCCAGTTCTTCGTCTTTGACGCCGAACTCGTGTAGTTCGCGCAGCATGGGCGCTTTGGCTTGCTTCAGATGGCCGCGTTCGCCGCCGCTCAGCTTCCGTGGTGCGACTTCGTCGAAACCAAGCTGGACGGCATTGTAGCCATCGCTGGCGGCAGATTTGACTTGGGTGACAAAACAGGGGCCGACTTCCAGCACGGTGACCGGAACCATTTCGCCCTGCTCGGTAAATAGCTGGGTCATGCCCAGTTTGCGTCCGATAAGACCTTTCATGCTTGACTTGGGGGGTGGAACTGTCTCGTGCGCCGTCGCTTTGGCGTCGATCATCATTCCACCGCCCCACCTCCCTGTCGCGATGAGGTGGGATGTCGCCGGCGCCGCCCGAAACCGTCACAGGATGGGCGACGCAACGGCAGCTAGAGTTTGATCTCGATATCCACGCCAGCCGGCAAATTCAGCCGCATCAAGTTATCGATCGTCTTGCTGCCCGAAGGTATCACGTCGATCAACCGCTTGTGGGTGCGGATTTCGTACTGTTCGCGCGAATCCTTGTCGATGAAACTGGCGCGCATGATTGTGAACCGCTCCAGCTTGGTGGGCAGTGGAACCGGCCCCACGACCTGGGCGCCCGTTCGCTCAGCCGCCTCGACGATCTCGCGCACCGAATTGTCAAGCACGCGATGGTCGTACGCTTTGAGCTTGATGCGAATCCGCTGTTTAGCCATGGTTTTGACCTTCCAGAGACAAAGAATGGCAGGCTGATGAGTGAATCACGGGTCGCAGATGACACCACCTGCGACCCGTGGCTTTGTACTCTTGACCTGAAGGCATGATCAATCGAAGACCTTGGTGATGACGCCGGCGCCGACGGTGCGACCACCCTCGCGCACGGCGAAGCGGGAGCCAATCTCCAGCGCCACCGGCACGATCAAGTCCACCTCGAAGGTGATGTTGTCGC
>JAIBAP010000071.1 GCA_019695115.1 Caldilineales bacterium
ACTTTTGAGTGAGTATTGGCGTCGCTTTGCCTCTGGTTACGCTCTGGTTACGTCTCAAACGTAACCAGAGCGTAACCAGACATCTCTGGTCCAACCCTCCCTACTAATCGGGGCTAGAACTGGGACGGGCACCTTCGAGTTTCTGAAAGTGACCGTCAGCTAGTTTCAATCCCCTACTAATCGGGGCTAGAACTGGGACACCCGGTGCCCGCGTCACCCTGGCCACGGGGGACATAATGATGTTTCAATCCCCTACTAATCGGGGCTAGAACTGGGACGAAGCGCCTGCTCTGCGTGGGTACTTCTGGCAAGGTAGGTTTCAATCCCCTACTAATCGGGGCTAGAACTGGGACAGTAGAGGTAAGTGGGGAGGGAGGATCGTTTTGGATTAAGTTTCAATCCCCTACTAATCGGGGCTAGAACTGGGACTACACCCAAGGGGAACCCCTGCTCGATCTCCTGGAGGATGGGAGTTTCAATCCCCTACTAATCGGGGCTAGAACTGGGACTCTTCGACTATGAGCCTCAAAGGCCCGGACGTCAATGATGTTTCAATCCCCTACTAATCGGGGCTAGAACTGGGACCGCACCGACCAGATCGACCGTCGCCGCTGGAGGGCCCACACCGTTTCAATCCCCTACTAATCGGGGCTAGAACTGGGACGAGGGGGGCCCCGGACTGCCCGGGGTGACAGTAAAAAGTTTCAATCCCCTACTAATCGGGGCTAGAACTGGGACGACCAAGCCGATCGTCGCTACCATCCTCGAGAAGCTCGTTTCAATCCCCTACTAATCGGGGCTAGAACTGGGACCCGATCGTCGCTACCATCCTCGAGAAGCTCGGTTACGAGTTTCAATCCCCTACTAATCGGGGCTAGAACTGGGACGCAGTGCTCAATGCACTCGTGGACAACGGCGTACAGACACTCGGTTTCAATCCCCTACTAATCGGGGCTAGAACTGGGACATGGTGGCGAAATCCACTGACCTTAAGAGCGAGATCGAAGTTTCAATCCCCTACTAATCGGGGCTAGAACTGGGACGTCCGGAACACGTCCAGTGTCCAGATGAACAATGTCGTGTTTCAATCCCCTACTAATCGGGGCTAGAACTGGGACATGGAACCAAAAAGACGTTTCCGAGTAGTTAGAGTATATGTTTCAATCCCCTACTAATCGGGGCTAGAACTGGGACGGAGTCCCCAAGCGTCCCGGCGCATTTGGCCGTGGATAAGTTTCAATCCCCTACTAATCGGGGCTAGAACTGGGACCCTAGTTTGCCAATTACGGGAGCGTGGCCTACATCATTTTTAGCCATTTCCTACACTTTTTGCAGCTTATGGCCATCGACCACCTGCCGCCCACCTGCCTACAAAGCAAAAACGGATCACCCGTGAGCAAAAATTGGCAAAAAATCGGCCTCGAAAACCGCCTTCGCGACCAATTCGGATCACCGTGAGCAGCCTTCTCCAGCGCAAAAAAAACTCAAAAAACCTTGTTAAGCATTCCAAAACCACCCCATCATCCTACCACATCCACCCCGCCAACGCCAATCTCGCCCCCCACCCAATCACCCCCTGGCGGGACGACGCCTTCTGGCGTCGCCTTCTGGCGCCGCCTGCTGGCGTCGCCTGCTGGCGCCGCCCCTCCCCTCCCCACTACACCACCACATGCTCCTTCCGCTCCTGCGGCTTCCCTCGCCCCAACCCCTTGCGCGCCCCCTGGCAACCCTTGCACAACTCATAGAAACGCACATCATCCTCCTTGCCATTGATCACCTTCCCCAGCCTCTGCCGCAACTGCCCATAACTCACCCCCGTCAGCCAACACTCGAACACCGAATACTGCACCCGTTGCCCATAGCCCTCCAACGTCTTCATCACCTTCAGCCGCCGCCGGTCATCCGGCACATCATAACACACCACCACGAACACCTCCCGATCGGCCCGCCCTCCCATCTCCAGCGCCGAAACCGCCGCCGAAACCTTCTTCATCATCCACCTCCTGGCGGATTGCGAATTGCGAATTGCGGATTGCGAAATGGATCGATCACGAATGGCACGAATGGACGAATAGCACGAATAGAGGCAGTCATCAGTCATCAGTCATCAGTCATCAGTTACCAGTTACCAGTTACCGCCTGCGACTTGCCACCTGCCACCTGCCATCCTTCGTTTCACTCAGGACAAGCTCTGCGACTTGCCACCTGCCATCCTTCGTTTCACTCAGGACAAGCTCTGCCACCTGCCACCTGCCACCTGCCATCTGCCACCTGCCACCTGCCACTTGTCTACCTGTCTACCTGTCTACCTGTCTACCTGTCCCCCCCACCGCCCACCCCACCAACGCCTCATTCGCCAGCGCATCCGCCAACTGATTTCCCTCACGCGGGATCGCCGTAAACGTCACCTGCCGAAACTGCCGCACCGCCGCCACCGCCTGTTGATGCCACGGCCGCAGCCGGGCGCTGTGCACCAAAAACCGCCCCTCCATCTGCCCCACCACATTGGCGCTATCCATCCGGCAATGCACCACCTGCCGCCCGTGCTTGCGCGCCAACTCCAGCCCCAGCAGCAAACCCGCATACTCCGCCTCATTATTCGTCAGCGGCGGCAACCGTCGCCACCCCCAGGCCACGATCCGCCCATCCCCCTCGCGCAACACCGCCCCTGCCCCGGCCATCACCACCTCCCCACCCCGCCGCTGCGGGTCCGCCAGCCCCAAGGCGCCATCGCAAAACAACCACACCTCACTCACTTTGCCAAACATCTCCGCCTCTTTCTGCCACGTGAAAATCGGCCAGCGCTGCTCAATCCGCCTCTCGCCAGCCGCCATCCGTCTCAACCGCCAAAACTCAGCGCCAGCGGCCGATACGAACGACCCTGACCCAAAATCAACGCCGCCATCTGCCGCGCCTGCAACTCCAGACACCGCCGCAACGTCGTCTGCTCGCCGCTCAGCCCATAGCGCTCCTTCCCCTCCAGCCGCTCCTCATACGCCTCGATCAACACCGGCAACAGCGCCGGCCCCATCTCCACCGGGCGCTCCTCGTCCGCCCGCCGCCGATACTCGGCCAGCGGCAACCGCCCCTGCGCCAACAACCCCAGGCACACCCCATCCACCAGCGGCCGGAACTCCTCCATCAGATCGAGCAACAGCGAAGGCCGATTCGCCTCCAACGCATGGAAGAAACCCACATACGCATCCAGCCCCACCAACTGCGCCGCCGCCCCCACATCCTTCAGCAACAACGAATAGCCAAAACTCAGCGTCGCATTCCACGGATCCGGCGGCGGATAATAGGCCCGGCCATGAAAACCCCACGCCGGCGGAACCAGCGTCTTCAGCGCCTCGAAATAAAACGCCGCCCCCTTGCCCTCGAACCCTCGCAACTCATCCAACGTCCGCGCCTGCCCACTCCCCGTCGCCATCTGGCGGATACCCGGCAGCGCCCGGCTCAACGCCGGCTTCTCCTTGGCCAGCGCCTCCAACAACCGCCCCTGATTCTCCAACTTCCCGCGCACCACCGCCTGCGCCGTCGCCAACGTCGCCGCCGCATCATCACTCAGCCGCAGCTGCGCCTGCCGCAGCCGGGCATAGCGCAACCCACCCTGCAACAAACGGAAACGGAAACGACCGTGCGACGAATAGAAAACCACATCCACATCCTGCTGCACCAGCAACGTCGCCGCCTGCGTCGTCACCTGCACATTCCCATACACCACCACCTGCTCCAACTCACGCACTGCCGCCTCGTGCAGCGTCTCCTGCCCGCGCATCACCCGAATGCGCTCCCCCTCGCGCACCACCCGCGCCCCTTGTTCACGAACATAAAGCGTTGTCATCAGAAAACCTCCTCCACTGGGAAAGAAAAGCGAATTGCGAAATGCAAAGTGCGAAGTGCGAATTGCGAAATGGATCGATCACGAATGGCATGAATGGCATGAATGGACGAATGGCACGAATAGAGCCAGTTACCAGTTACCAGTTACCACTTGCGACCTGCGACCTGCCACCTGCCACTTGCCACTTGCCACTTGCCACCTGCCACTTGCCACCTGCCACCTGCCACCTGCCACCTGCCACTTGCCACCTGTCTACCTGCCACCTGTCTACCTCCCCTACAACACATACACCTCCCTCCGCACGAAAAAATGTCCCACGAACTTGAAACCCTGATCCACATGCACCACCCGCGTCTTGTGCACATTCAGCCGCAACTCCAGCCGCCCCAACTCCTGCCCGCACACCTTCAGCGCCGCCTCGGCCTCACCCTTACGCCGGCAACACACCACCAAATCATCCGCATAACGCACCAGCGCCAACCCCCGCCCCACCATCGCCCGGTCGAACTCGTGCAAATACACATTCGCCAACAGCGGCGACAGCACCCCACCCTGCGCCACCGCCGCCGCCGCCGGACGCCCACTGGCCGTATTCAGAATCCGCGCCTCCAACCAGGCCTCGATCAACCCCAGCACATGCCGATTCTGCACCCGCCTGGCCGTCAGCCGCAACAACCGCCCCCTGCGGATACTATCGAAACACGAATCGATATCGGCATCCACCACCCACTGCAACCCCTGATCGCGATGCGCCGCCACCTGCGCCGCCGCGTCCTGCGTCCCCAAACCGGGCCGAAAACCAAAACTCACCGGCAAAAACACACTCTCGAAACTCGGCGCCACGATATCATACACCGCCCGCTGCGCCACCCGGTCGCGCAGACACCACATCGCCAACGGCCGCAACCCCTCCTTCCGCTTCGGCACCAACACCTGCCGCACCACCTGCGGCCGATAACTCCCCGCCACCAACTCCCCCCGCAACCGCTCCAACTCCGCCTCCAGATGGCGCTCGAAGCCCTGCAACGTCTGACCATCCACCCCCGGCCCCCCACCCGCCGCCCGGATCGCCCGCCAGGCCCGCTGCATCGCCGCCGGCGTAAACAACACCTCCGGCGCCATCGGCCCCACCGGCCCGGCCAGACCCACCGGCCCGGTCTGCCCCACCGGCGGCAAACCCTCCTCCCCCGGCCGGTTGGCCGGAGGAGGAGCAAACAACCGACGCCACCACCCGCGCCCCATCTCACTCGCCTCAGCCTTCGTGGGCACATCCAGCGCCAGACGCATCTTCAGCCTCCTCAGAGCCGACAACGACCGCCGTGGAACGTCGAAAACCAATTCGCCCCCATCGCCCCCCTTGCCGCCAACCGGCCTTGCCCCCCCACCGCTGCCGCTCCGGCTTTGCTCGCGCCAACAACTCCCTTCCGCTCAGCCCCTCCCACCCCGCCGCGTAATACGAAGCCAGCGCCCGACCCAACAGCCACGTCTCGGCCGCCCCAATCAACGCACTCGCCCCCCACCCCACCACCGGGATCAACCGCAACGCCTGCTGCATCAGATAGCGCCCGCCCAAACTGACCCCCAGCGTCGCCAACAACTCCCGGCTACGATAATCCATCCCCGGCTGCCCAAAAGTCGCCCCCAACCGCAGCGCCATCCGCAACTGATTCGCCACCTGCAGCGGCAAATCCAGAAAAGGAATCGGCTCCGCCCCCAGCATCGCCGCCACCAGCACACTCTGGCGCAACACCCGCTGCACCACAACCCCCCGCGCCAGCGGCGCCTCGCGCGCCAGCGGGATCGCCAAGCGCGGCTGCACATCCAGCATCCGCTGCACCAACCCCTCCAGACCATCCGGCTGCACCCGACACGACACCGCCACCGGGCGCAACGCCAGCGGCCGGCGCAACGCCTCCGCCATCGCCGCCGCATCAGCCAGACAATCCGCCTTACTCAACACCGGCAACAGCGCCATCCCCTGGCAGCGCAACCGGCTGATCCAGCGCAACTCCTGCGGCCGCAACCCGGCCTCGCCATCCACCACATACAGCGCCAGATCCATCCCCTGCACCTCCTCCAACACCGACAGCGTCGCCAACTCTTCCTCCTCGCCCTCTGGCAGATCGACCAACGTAAAAAAGCCCTCGCGCGCCACCGTCGCCTGCTCAGCCATCCCCGCCGCCGCCTCCGGCGGCCACGGCTGCTGTCGCAACGCTGCCGCCAGCGTCGACTTCCCCGCCCCCCGCAAACCCACCACCGCCACCTGCCCCACCATCTCCCCATTCACCTCCGTCTGCACCTGATCCCAATCCGCCCCCGTCGCCAACCCGCGCAACACCCCCAACCCCGAGGTCGAATCCTCCAGCCACCCCCGCCATCCCGACGGCGAACCCTCCTGCCAGGTTGCCGCCTCCTGCTCCTGCCTGCCAGCAAAACGGTGCTGCTTCATCGCTTCCTCCTGATAGAGCGACATCGGCTCGAAAGAAAACTCGCAAACTCGTAGTAACGACTTTAGTCGTTCCCCCTACACCTCACTCAACAAACCAACCCGCATCACCACCACCGCATCGCCCACCCGCGCCCGCACCACCTGCCAATCTCCCCCCTCCCTCCACCCACGCGCCAGCGGCGTCAACGGGCTATCCTCAGGCTCGGCCACCACCAGCGCCGTCACCTCCCCCTCTGGCCCACACACCTGCCCACCCGTGGGCCACAACGGCGCCGCCCCCAGCCACAAAGCCTTCAGCCAGCCCTCTAGCCGCTCCTCATCATCCCCCAACGCAAACGCCGCGAAACGGTCCGCCCCCCACGCCAACAGCGGCTCCAGCCAGCGCCCCGCAAACGCCTCCATCTCTGCCACCAGCGTCTCCGCCCCCGCATACGTCTGCCACTCCCCCGCTGCCGTCCGCCAGACCAACGGCTTTTGCGCCAAAAACCGCCCCAGCGCCGCCAGACCATCGCCCATCACCTCGCCATACAAGCGGTCGCACGCCGCCTCATCCAGCACCGCGTCCGCCATACCTGGCGCCGCCATACCTGGCGCCGCCTGACCCGGCGCCGCCATACCCGCCGCCTGCGCCTGGCGCACCATCGCCGCCAGCCCCTCCACCATCGCCGCCAACCGGCCCACCGCCTCTGCCCCCACCAAATAAAACTGCCGCAACAAATCGCAACACCGCCGCTCCATCTCCCCGCTCACCACGGCATTGGCCGCCTCGACATACGCAGCCAGCCCCGCATCCAACTGCACATACGCCCGCACACCCTGCCCCCAGCGCCGGGGATGGGCCAGCCAGCGCCACAACCCGCCCCATCCCGGCAGCGGGAACCCCCCTGCCAACCCTGCCACCCTGGCCCGGGCCGCATCGCGCCGGCCCACACGGCCATCTTGCTCCACCGCCAGCCGCTCCAACCTCCCATCCATCGCCGCCGCCCAGCCCAGCCACTGCTCGCGGCAACTCACCAGCGCCCGGCCCGCCGCACCCAGGTCGGGCAGCTCCCCGGTCGGAGTCAGATCATCCCCCAACCGACTATCCAGCGCCCCTTGCCACCGCCGCGCCCACACCGCCAACTCCGCCACACCCGCCGCCGTCGCCTGCCCCAGCAACCGCCCCGCCCGCGCCTCATCCTCAACCATCTGTTCCCCCAGCGCCCCCACCTGTCCCCAGCCCGGCCGCGCATACGACGCCACCGCCAGCTGCGGCCCCGGCCCCATCACCCCCGCCAGCAACGGCCCCAACCGATCCGGCTGCCACTCCACCCACCCCGTCCCCGGCTCCGTCGCCACCCCCTCCACCGCCAGACGCCCCAGCGCCTCCCCCAGCCAACGGCGAACGAACGCCAGCCACAGCCGACCGGCAGGATTCGGATAAAACTGCGCGCCCAGCGTCAGCGCCGGCGGCGTCTGCCAGCCCCGCCCGGCCCCGCATCGGCCCGGAATCCCCTCCTGCGCCCAAACATCCGACCACGGCGGCGGCGGCGCGAACAACCTGGGCAGATGACGCAACGGCGAAACGATCAGCTGGCGCAACGCCTCGCGCAACCGCGCCCGCGCCTCATCTGCGGCCAGACTCAAACCATCGGCATTCACCCTTCCCACCAGCCACAGGCTTTCCAGCGGCTGCGGCAACACCTCCAGCGCCTGGGCCAGCGCCTCTGTCGCCGCGCCCGCTTCGGGCGCCGAGATCACCAACGCCTGCGTGGGCAGCGAACAGCGGAAATGCCGCCAGGCCAGTTCCAGCGCCTCCTGCCGGGCCTCGATCAGCGCCGGCAAACGCGCGGCCGCCGCAATATCCACCAACAACCAGGCCGCAATCTCATCCGTCCGCTCCAACGCCACCCCCATCGCCGACAACCGCTCCACGGCCGCCGCCGCCGAGACCGCCGCCAATGCCGCCAGCAGCGCGCCCGCGTCGGTCGGGCCTCCGTCCAGAGCCACATGCGCCACCACCGGCAGATCGAGGGTCGTCGCCAGTTCAGCTGCCAGGGCCGTCGCCTCGTCGCCCAGGCTGATGATGACAGTGCGTCGTAGATGATACATGCAATCCTCCTTTGTTATGTGTGGGGGGCGGGGGGGGGCGGGGGGACCCCGCCCCTACGTGGGGGGGGGGCGGGGGGACCCCGCCCCTACGGGGGCCTACCTTCCGTTCTTGCGCTCGAAAGCCTTGCTCCAGGCCGGCCACTGTTTCAGGGCGCTGACCGAAAGCCCCACCGTTGCCGCCAGCGCCACCACCCGGCTGCGGTCGCCCGTTGCCGCCAACATCTCCGGCCGGGCCGTGAACTGCGTCGTCCGATCATCCGGCACACCCATCACCGTCACCCGCGCCGTCTGCACCGCCCCATCCACCAGCCGCACCCCCTCCAGATTACACAACGGCGCCGCCAGCTCCAGCAGACGGTTCTGCCAGCGTTCGGCCGAGACGCTCCCCCCGCGGGCAGCCACAACCTCTTCGACACCCAGCTCGGCCAGCCGGCCAAACGGCGCCTGCAAGCCGGCGCTCAGCCGCTCGGCCAGTTCAGCCGGCGTCAACGCCTCCCACTGCGCCGGCGTGCGGCCCTGGCCGGCCTCCCACGCCATCACCTCGGCCAGCCCGGCTGCCGGCGTCGGCGCAGCAGCGGCGTACAGATGCTCGAGCATGGCCGCGTCGATCAGATCGATGTCGATCTCGAGATCGCCGCCCTTTCCCCCTGCCGTCTCGCCCGCCACGCGCCCGCCTTCCTGCAACAGCGGCAGCGCCTGCTGCAAACGCTGGACCACCGCCTGCAGACGCTGCTCATGGCGTCGCGCCTCCCGTTCCAACGCCGCCAAAACCGCCAGTGCCGCCTCGGCCAGCCGGCGATCCAAAAAAGCCTCGGCGGCCTCCTGCGCCGCCCGCTCGAAACGCGGCAGCGCCCGGGCCAGTTCGGCGCCTTGCAGCAGAAAGAACTTACCGCCAACCCGGCTCAGCGACTCCTCAGCCTGCCGCGCCGACTCCTCGGCCTCGGCCTGCCGCTGCACCTGGGCCGCGTGCTGTTGCTGCCACAAAGCCATCTCTGCCGCCACCTCCCCACGCAAGGCCGCCGCCGTCGCCGCCGCTTGCGCCATCCCGCCGCCGGCCACAACCCCGGCCAACATCGCCTCCATCTCGGCCAGCCCACGCTCACACACCCGCGCCGCATTGGCGTCGATCTGCGGCCCCGCCTGTCGCACCAGATACACCTGCCGGTAATCGCGCACATAGCCAATGGCGGCGGAGGGCGCTTCGGTGGGTGGCCGGCGACCGATATGGCCGGGCAACACCAGGTCGGCGACGATCTGACCGCCGTTGCCGTCGTCGGCCAGCAGGTTGCGGCGCAGGGCGTCGAGCGGCAACGCCGCCCGCCCCATGAAATCCGCCGCCGCCTGAGCCACCGCCCCCGCTTGCGGCGCCGCCAACAGCGCCTCCTGCACCACACTCGCCGCCAACCGCCGGCCGCACGCTTGCCGGGCGCAAGCCCCATCCGCTGCCATCACCGCCAGACCCAGCGTCCCAAAACAAGCCAGCTCACCTGCCTCGGTGTGCTGACCTAGCAGATCGCCGAACCCCACCAAATCGGCCCACAATTTCTGGCCGACGGCCGTGGCAAACAGCAGGTGCAGCATCTCACCGGCAGCCGCGCACACCTCGGCGTGGCTGTGTCGCGTGCGCCCGCGCTGGTCGATGCCCCCCAGCAAAAACACCCGGTCGTAGGGCGCTTCCAGGCTGTGCACCTCTCGCCGATTGGGGAAGCGCACCTGAAACCCACCCTTGTCCATCCAGTGCTCAAGCTCACGCAAGAAGGCGACCGTGTTCGGCTCCAGGAAGGGCAACTTGAGACCAGGGAAGGCATCGGGCAGCAGGGCCAGCAGGGTGATGCGGCTGTTCTCGGCCAGCTGACCCAGTTCGGCCAACAGACCCCGCACCAGATACCCCAGGTGGATCAAGGCCCCGCTGCCCTGCCCCCCGCAGACCGACCCCATCAGGACGATGTTCAACCCCACCGCCTGCCCCAGATCATCGCTGGCGGCCCCGTCGTGATGGGCAAGCTGACGCAGGTTGGCCATCAACGCCCGCTCGATGGCCTCGACATGCCAGTGCAAGGTGATGGCGCCCATGGTGCGGTCGCCGGCCACACCGTTGCCGATGATCACCTTGGGCAAGTCCTGCAGACGGTCGCCAAACGTCTGCTTGAAGGTGGGCAGATGCTCCAGGTTGCGGTTGATGGCGGCAATCGAGACGCCGCCGGTGTAAATCAACTCGCTGCCCGGCTCCATCCGCCACTCGCGACCATTGCGCTTGAGGCGCAAGTCCTCCTGGGCCGAATCGATCACCAGAAACTTGACCCAATCCGGCAGCTTGTCGCCATAAGCGGCCTTGGCATGGAGGGCGATCTGGTGCCCGCTGCCGCCGGCGCCAACGAACAGCGTCGGCTGAATAGCGACCTCGCCGGCATCGTTGGCGCCGTCCGTTGGTCGGGTCGCGACAGCCGGCAACAGGGCCTGGGCCAAACCCGACCCCGCCGACGTCGCTGGCTGATACTCCTTGATGCGTACCTGGTTCGTCATGGGAAATCTCCTTTGGAATTGCGGATTGCGGATTGCGAATTGCGAAATGGATCGATCACGAATTGCACGAATGGACGAATGGCACGAATAGAGCCAGTGATCAGTGATCAGTTGCCACCTGCCACCTGCTACTTGTCTACCTGCCACCTGCCACCTGCCACCTGCCACCTGCCTCACCCTTCAGCGACCAACGCAGATAGGCCCAACACTCGGCCAACACCTGGCGCAAGGGCGGCGGCGAGACAGGGGCGCCGGCGCCCGCCGCCCTCATGGCCTCGAGCCGGTTCTGCACAACCGCAGCAGCAGGACACACCGTCTCCCCCTCTCCCCCTCCCTGCGTCGCCCCCTCCCCCCCTCCCTGCGTCCCTCCCTCTCTCCCTCCCTGCGTCTCCCCCTCCCTGCGTCCCTCCCTCTCCCCCTCCCCCCACGGGCTGAGCCACAACTCGCGCGCGATGGCCGTACACTCATCGGGACTGAGATCGACGCGCGGGGTCGGCTGCGCCAGATGCTCCAGCAAGGCCGGCGCCCCGATCACCTTCACCCGCCAATCCAGATCCAAACAGCTATCTGCGTGCAGGTCGGGTGAAACGACGAGCAGATTGTGGATGCGCATGGGCTTGGGGCCGGGGTCGTCGCGGCGGCCAAAGAAACGGACGCTCCCGGCCCGGCCCGGCGCCAGAAAGTGAACCTTGTTCGACTCCATCCACTTCGAAAAAGCCGCGAAATTGAACAACGTCTGCTGGTAGGGGTTCTCACGCCCGCCGTTCAGCTCTCGGACCTCGCCGCCGGGCAGGCTCAGCCGCCAGGCGCCGTTGATGTTCCCGGCCAGGGCGGCGTCGCAGAACTTGTGCTCGACCAGGAACATACCGTCGTGCTTGAGCGCCACCAGGTCGATCTCACGTTGGCCGACAAGGAAGTTGCACAGCAGCGTGTACGACTCGGCCAGGGGCGCCAACTGGCGGCGGAGATGATGCAGATGTTCGGCTTCGTAACCTTTCGGGGGTCTTCCGACCCAAATCGAGACGGTCATGGCTTTGCCTCCTGTGTCAATCTTGTTTAGGTGCGACGCACTTGCGAAGTGCGTCGCACCTGCGAAGTGCGTCGCACCTGCGAAAAACGCCGAAAACGAAAGCGATAATCGCCAAATCCCAAGACATCGTTATCGAGCAACGAGCGCTCCTGGACCGGCCGCCCATCGACGCTGACCTCGCCGGCCAACACCTGCAAGCGCACGCTGGTCTCGCCATCCTCTGCCTCTGCCTGCAGCAGCGCCTGCCCCTGCCAACCGGGCAGCGCCAGATCGACCTGCCCTCCCTCGCCCACCCTGAATTGACGTTGCGACCGGGCGCTGAGATCGATGCGGGCCGGCGGCGTGGCCCCGACAGGGACAGCGATCGGCTGCAGCAGGCCCTCCAGCAGGGCGGTAGGGCGGCGCCATCGCCGCGCCAGGCCCAAACCAGCCAGGGAAACGATCGGAGCCAGAACGAGCAGCGGCCATCGCCAGAAGGGGCGATTGTCAGGAGGGGCAGAAGACCGGGGCGCCAATAAGGCAGGGGCTGTGACGCTGGTCGGGCTTGGGGTCCTGCTCGGCGTCGTCGAAAGCGTTGTGGTCTGGGTGGGTGTCGCTGTGGCGCTCGCCCTGGGCGTAGCCGAAGGGGTGGAGGCGATAGTCGGGCTGGCGGTCGCTGTCGGCGTTGTGGTCATCGTTAGGGTGGGGCTGGCGGGCAGGGCCTGGACATCCAGCCAGACGGCGATACGTCCCTCGCCCGCCGCAGCCAGCGTCCAAACCCCCGCCGTCGGCCGCGCCACCGTCCACACCTCCTCGTGGCTGAGGCCCGGCTGCCCGGCATAGCGCACGGCCTCAGTGACTGCGCGCACGGCCCCATCCGGCGGCATCTGCACGGCCAGCGTCAGGGCGGGGTCGCTCTTCCATGTCACCAACGTCAGTCGGGCCAGGTCCGGCGCCACCGTGAAGCTCACCATCCCGCTCCCCGTCACCATCTCGTCCGCAATCTGCCGGCCCACCTGCCCGCCGGTCAGCCCGGCTGCCACCTGATGATAAAGCCCCAGCAAGTCCTGCGCCTCGCGCGCCTGGAAGAAGGCCCCGCGCGGGGTCAGGGCCACAGCCTGCCGCCAAAACGGCGCCCACACCATCTGGATGTCCGGGTCGGCGTCGGTGGCGGGGCCAGACAGCAGGATGGCGAAGACCGAGACGCCAGCCTCGCCCATCTCGCCGATCTGAGCCAGCAGGCGCTGACGATAGGCGCTCAGGTCGGCTGCGGTGGCGCCGGCCCAGGCCGGTGCCCCGTCGCTCAGCAACAGCACGGCCTGCCGGCGCCCCGGCAAACGCGCGGCGTTCAGCTCACTGGCGGCCAGGGCCAGGGCCTCGGCCGGGTCGGTCCAGGGAATGGGGACGGGGTCGGCGATGCGCTGGCGGATGGCAGCGCGATTGGCGTCGTCCAACGGCGTCAGCGGCGCCACCAATTCACTGACTCCACCAAAATGGATGACCCCCGCCCGGTGCTGCCGCCGGGGGTCGTCCACGCCCAAATAGCTGAGGACGAGGTTGGCTGCGGCCACGCGCAGCAGCTCGGGGTCGGACCCCAGCCCGTTCAGGCTCCACATCGAATGGCTGTGGTCGAGCAAAAGCATGACATCGAGGCCCTCCGGCGGGGCGGCGGCAGCGCGCGAGGCTGCCATCCACCCCACGGCGCCGCACGCCAGGGCCAGCAACAGCAGGAACAGGAACGCGCCCAGGCAGCAGCCGAAGATGCGCTGGCGAAACAGACCGAACAGATCGAAAAGGGTTTGCATGACGAGCTCCTGGAAGGATGATGAGAAGGAAAGAGAGCGGTCTCGACAGTAATTAAAGCGACCGGGCGACCCGATTTCTGACACTTCCCGTTTACGAGTCGAGAAGTCCCTCACTCGCAACCCGTTTCAACGGGTTTTTGTGACCAACACCGAATTCACTCGGCGGGTTGGCAG
Source organism: Caldilineales bacterium (assembly GCA_019695115.1). GTDB lineage: Bacteria > Chloroflexota > Anaerolineae > J102 > J102 > SSF26. The sequence goes on from JAIBAP010000071.1 coordinate 13,896, forward strand.
ATTGGCATTACAGCGCTTTCGCCGCTCGATTTCTGACACTTCCCGCCATGCATTTAGAATTTCAGCCACAACTCAACCTCTCATTGCCAGTCAGCTTCCCGGCCTACCGGTCCTATGCCGCCCCCCTCCCTCCTCACCCTCCTCCAATCCTCCTCCTGGCGCCATCTGCTGGCCCTGATGGCCGCCCATGGCCTGGCGGTGCGCGCCGACGACCGCAAAGCCAGCCTGGTGCAAACCCTCCACCACCATCTGCTCCAGCCGGACAACCTCCAGGCCGCCCTCGCCCGGCTTGGCCCGCCCGCGCGCCCGGCCCTGGCCGCCCTGATCGCCGCCGATGGCCGCCTGCCTGCCCCCACCTTTAGCGCCCGCTTTGGTCTCATCCGCCCCCCCTGGCCCCAAGAGACCAACGTCCAACCCTGGCTGGCCCCCGCCTCTCCCGCCGCCGCCCTCTACCACCTGGGCCTGGTCTTTCTCCACCCACCCAAGCCCAAACCCGGCGAAAGCCAACACATCGTCCTCCCCGCCGACCTGCTCACACGCCTGCCGCCTTTCCTGCAACCTGCCGGCCTTGCCGTCCCCGCCCTCCTGCGGCCCCGTCCCGGTCATTCCCCCGACCTCAGCTGGCATCTCGCCATCTTCCTGGCCACCCTCGCCGCTGCGCCCGTTCATCCCCGTGAGGGTCGTTGGCTGCCGCCCCACATCCTGCCCCTGCTGGCCCAGCGCCTCGGCCTCGAACTTCCCGCTGCCGAACCCCTGCGCAGCGAGCGCCGCCTGCCCTACCTGGCCTTTCTCCACTATCTGGCCGAGGCCGCCGGCTTCATCGTCCCCGGCCAGCGCTTCGATCTCAGCCCCCTGGCCTGGCGATGGCTCGACGCCAGCCCCGCCGACCGCTGGCAAACCCTCTGGCAAACGTGGCTCAGCGCCTCGCCCGCCCTCGCCCTCCCCTACGGCTTCCCCTGGGCGGCGCTGACCGTCGCGGCTCGCGCCGTCCTCGCCAACCAGCTGCCAGCCGCCGCCGATGGCCGACCGCACCCCCTTGCCGCTTTCGTCGAAAACCTGCGCCTGGGCGATGCGCGCGGACATTTCGACCAACCCTGGGGCGAAGACGAAGATGCCGTCGCCGCCCTCCTCGCCGGCCCCCTCTTCTGGTTGGGGGTCATCGACCTCTACGACGACCCCGGCGGTCCCGCCTTCGACCTCACCCCCGCCGGCGCCTGGCTGCTGCGCCGACCCGGCCACGGCCCACCCGCCTCCCCCCCCGCCTCGCTTTGCCAGGTCGACCCCGCCGACAACACCCGCCTGTTTGTCGCCCCAGCCACCTCGCCTGCCCACCTCGTCCGGCTGGCCCCCTTCTGCACCTGGCCGTCACCCGCACCCCGCCTCGACCGGCAGACCCTCATCCTCGACCCCGACGCCGTCGCCAGCGCCGTTGCCGGTGGGCAACCCCTGTCCGCCCTCCTCCTGGCCTTGCACCATGCCCTCGGTCGCGCCCCCAGCCATCGTCTGCTGGGCAAACTCCGCCAATGGGCGCGCAAAGGCCAGGACGTGCGTCTGCGCCAACTCGCCATCCTCGAAACAACCTCGCCCGACTTGATGGCCGACCTGCGCCGGCGCAAACTCATCCGCCGTCATCTGGGCGACGCCCTCTCGCCCACCCGCAGCATCGCCAACCCCGCCGCCTTGCCCGCCCTCCGCCAGCATCTGACCAGCCTGGGCTGGCATCTGGCCGCTGAGCCGCCGCCATCCGACCGGTCGCCATCCGTCCCACCCCCCGCCGCCCCCATCAGCCTCTCATCCGCACAGGCCGCCCTGCTCTGGCTGGCCGGACAGGTCTACCAGGGTCTGGGCGAGCACATCGCCCTCCCCTTCCCCCTCCCCGCCGCCCTGCTCGACGACCTGGCCTCCGCCCTCACCCTCGAACAACAAGAGGCCGCCGCCTTCTGGGCCGGGCAGGTCGCCGATGCCCTGACCAGCGCCCTGGCCGGCTACCTGGGCCACCCCGCCTGGCTGGACGACGCCCCCGCCTTCGACGTCCTGCCCGCCATCGAAGCCGCCCTCGCCGCCGGCCACGACCTCATCCTCACCTACCACAGCCCCGCCCGCGAACAAAAACTCGTCCGTCGCGTCACACCCTACTGGTTGGAGCAGCGCCAGGACATCTACTACCTGGTCGCCTACTGCCACCTGCGCAACGACGAGCGCGTCTTCCGCCTCGACCGCATCCTCGCCTGTCATCCCGCCGCAGCCGAGTCGCCGTCCGCCGCCTGACCCAGATGCAGCCGGTAGCGCCCCTGCCCGAACACCGTCCCCTTGCCCACGTGCACCCACTCGCCCAGGCGCAACAACGGTGCGAACTCGCTCAGGCCCTCGCCTATATAGCTCACCTGGCCGACGATGCCGCCGAAATCCATGCTTTGCTGCTGCCGTGTCGAATAGCGATCCCAGTCCACCCAGCGGATGCTGGCCGCGGCCACGGCCATCTCCACCGCCTCCGCCCGCTCGATCCAGCCCCGGTAATCGATCTCCCATCGCACCCCGGCGTGGAAATAGCTCAGCGACGACAGCCGCCGCAACAGCGTCCGCACCACCACATGGAAGGGCGGCGCCGTGCGCAGCATGTGGCCGTCGAACTTGAGCCGGGTGGGGGTGAGGAAATCCAGGGTCAGGCTGGTCGCTGCCTGGTCGGGGAAGGCGGCCAGCAACGTCCCCGCGTCCAATTCCTGACCAATGTCCGCGCTCACCCCCCCATCTTCCTGCCAGACTGCTCGCCAGCTATCGTCGCGGGGGTCGATCTCATCCACGCGCAGCAGCCGATAGCGAGCACGGTCGGGGCCAAGCCCCAGCTCGCCCAGCCGCTGGAAGGTGACGATGAAATAGGGCAGGGCGGCGATGCCGTGGCCGATGAGCGTGAGCCGGAAGCGCAGATGCTGGCCGGGCACAAAATGGGTGCGTTCATCTTCGGGCGGCCAAAGCACGAAGGATTGGGGGATAGCTTCGTGCGTGCGCAGGACTTCGCTATCGGGCGGGGGCGGCGTCTCGAAGATGGCCGGGTAGGGGCAGCGATAGAGGAGGGGGCAATCCCGGCAGGGCGGCAGCGGCGGGTAGATGCAGACGATACGCTTGAACGTGATCCCGAAGCCCCCGCGCAACACCCCACCCTTGTAAGCAGGCAGTCGCATCGGCTCCTGCACCCGCAGGTTGAAGTCGTAGAGGGCAAGGGGGAGAGGTGGAAGGGGGAGCATGGTGGCTTGATGATGGACAGGGAAAGAGGGAGAGCAAAATGGCGCACAGCTTCGGCCCGATCAGTGGCTTGCCACGCCTTCCCGACCTTCCAATCTTTTTAGTTGCGGGTTCTTGTCCAGATCGACGATGAATACTCGCTTTGCCTGATCCTCCACCAGCAGACCGAGCTCCCTGCCTTTGTCCAGGATGTCGCAGTTGATCCACCCATAGGGGCTTGTCACTCCCTTGAGGAAGACCGAAAGCTCCGAAGACTCATCCAAGATCTGTTTTGCCTTATTGACCGAAATCGGACGATCCACCTTTGTTTCCCCGCCCTCCAAGACCACCACCCGCCACCGGCCAAACCAGTACTTGTCCCATTGCCGGCGCACCAGGTAGGTGAAGGCAATGCCGAAGACGACGGCGAGGAAACTGGCGATCAGGTTCTGAGTGATCGCAATCAGCCATGCTTGCATTCTCGTTGCTCCTTGAGGCTCAACCTGACCATGATTGTCGTAGTCATGACACTGAAGTATAATGACACTACTGTTAATCGCAGAATGGAGCCTCAGATGACAAACGCTACTGCAATCCCCACCGCTGCTAACCGGCAAGCCTCGAAGATCAAGCCTGACCTGTTGCGTCTCATGGATAGGCCCACGATGCAAGGTGGGATAAAGAGCGAACAATGAGAACGGGATTCGTGGAACGACATGGCAAATTGACCGAACTTGACCGATCGTTCGACCGCAAGTACTGGCAAGACCAACCGGCTCAGGCGCGCTTCGACGCAGCCTGGGAACTGATTGTCCACGCGAACAAGGTCAAAGGCGGCGATGTTCGTCAACTCCGACTTCAGCGATCTGTTGAGGCTTTTCAACGCCAACCAGGTTAAGTATCTGGTCATCGGCGGCTATGCGTTGATTCAGTACGCCGAACCACGGTACACCAAAGACCTGGATCTCTGGATCAGCGCCGACGCCACGAACGCCGAAGCCGTCTACCGCGCCCTACGAGAATTCGGCGCGCCGCTGGTGGATTTGACCGCCGCTGATTTTGCCCAGGAAGGCTACTTCTACCAGATGGGTGTGGCGCCCGTGCGTGTGGACATCTTGATGGGCATCCCAGGGGTCGTCTTTGCGGAAGCCTGGCCGCGCCGGATGGAAGTAGATTTCGACGGCCTCCTGGTCGCGTTCATCGCGCGGGAAGACCTGATTGCAGCCAAACGCGCGGCGGGCCGACCGCAAGACTTGCTGGATGTTGAACAACTGACACACTCCGGAGGCAAATCCGGTAAACGTCGCTCGGCGCAAGCCACTCGCCATAAAGCCAAATGAAGCGTATCGCTGATTTCGAGAGCATCGACGCTGTCCTACGCCGCGGCCCCTCTAGCGCGTGAAACGCGTGCGCTTTCCCGCGCGCCCTGCAAGTCCAAAATCTCCGCCGCCTCATACTGCCGCGGCAGCACGCCGGCCACCGGCCGCGTGCGCACGACCGGCGGGAAGTAGCCCATGCGCCCGTGCATCTCGGCCAGCAACAGGGCGGCGATAAAGTTCAGCGACGGCAGCACCACCAGGATCGGCTCGCCCTGCCATTCCGCTGGGGTCAGCGGGATCTGGACCATCAGCGCCGTCACCTGCGGCCCGAACGGCTGCTGCTCGTCGAACTGCGGCATGATCTCGATCAGCCGGTCGATCGCTTGCCCGGCCAGGGCCTCGATCTGTTGGCGTTGGGCGGGGGTGAGGGGGTGGGAGAGGTTGAGGAGGAGCATGGGAAGGGAAATTCGATCTGCAGGCTGCCAGGCCGCCAGGCCGCCAGGCTGCTTGCCGATTTGACAGCTCAGCCGCTTTGGCGTACAGTATTTCTGTACATCTTTTCATTCGTCCTATGCGCGTCCCGCGCGGATCAAAAAGGAGCACGATGATTACAACCAACTACACGCAGGCGCGCGCCGGGCTGACCCATCTGCTGGACGAAGTGACGCAGAATCGTGAAATCGTGATCATTCAGCGCCGGAATGGTGAAGCGGTCGCCTTGATCGCCGCCGATGAACTCAGCAGCCTGGTCGAGACGAGCTATCTCCTGCGCTCGCCGCAAAACGCCGAACGTCTGCTCTCGGCCTTGAACCGGGCGTTGAAAAACGAAGGGCATTCGCTCTCTCTCGCCTCCTTGCGCGCCGAGGTGGGGTTTGAGCCGGAAGCGTCGTGAGGCTGTCTTCCAGCCGGAGTTCATCGAAGACTTGCGCTACTGGGTGGAAACTGACCGCAAGGTGGCGTTACGCGCGTTCACGTTGATCGAGGCCGTTCTGAGCGACCCTTATCAGGGCATCGGCAAGCCCGAACCGCTGAAATATCTGGGCATGGGTGTGTGGTCGCGGCGGCTGACGCACGAGCACCGCCTGGTCTACCTGGTGCGGGAGGAGCGGGTCGATTTCTTGCAGACGCGGTATCATTATGGGGAGGGGTGAGGGGATGTGTCTCACGACACTTCGATCTTGGCCAGAAATTGCTCCGGGGTGACGCAGGTGATTCCGCTCACCGCATTCAACGTCAGGATATCCTGGTCGGTCGAGATCAGATAGCTCGCCTGCCCGATGATGGCGCAGGCCACGAATTTGTCATCCTTGACATCACGCGTGAAAGGGGGGATGGCGCCCAGGGCCGGCAGAAACGTCGCCCGCTGGCGAAGGGCGTCCAACAGGACTTTGGCTTCGCTCGGCTGCACGAAGCGCCGCATCGACTCGCGAGCCAGGACATCTTGTAGTTCGGTCAGCAGTTCCGGCGCGGTGACGATTTCGACCTGGCCCTCGATCCAGAGATGCTCGATCAGGGTGCGAATAGCGCGGCTGGGCCGGATGAGATAGCGGATGAAGACGCTGGTATCCACCACCACCCGGATCATGGCATGATTCCTACCGGCTGAACTGCGGCTCGCGCCTCTTCAATGAGCGCATCAATTTCCTCTTCACCGAGATGGGCAGCGCGAGCCGACGCCTGCTGCGAAGCCTGTTGCAGGCGCGCCCGCCACAGTTCCTGCTCGCTGGCCAGCAATTGTTGGTAGCGGCGGTAGTCGATCATGGCCACCCTGGGCGTGCCGTAGCGTTCGACCACGACCTCACCTTCGGCCAGCACCTGGTCGATGAGGGCGCCGAAGTTCTGTTGCGCCTGGCTGGACTTGAGCATCGTGGGCATGACGTATCTCCAAGTGAGGTCAATATCATCTAAGTTGGATATGTTAGATGATATTAGCTTAGCACAATCCTTCTTATACAGCAAATAGGACCATGGAATCGCCCCAGCCCTGGCCGCCCGCGCCCGACAGATTCTGGAAATCCCGTCAGGTTTCCGCTTTCGCTACTCCTGTTTCTGTCGGCAAGGTTTCTTCGTAGGTTTCCACGAGCGCGTCGTGAAAACCCCAGCCGATGTTGCCCGTGTCCCGGACGATTTTGAGAAAACGCGGGCGGAACCGCTCGATGACGGCCGGGGCGCCGGTTTGGGCGGCCAGATCAGTTGAAGACCTGGCGGATGCTTTGGCGATAGGGTCTGGCTATCGCTGCGGGTGTGGTTGGGGGGAAGCGGGTGGGTTGCTGCCAGTGCGTCGCGAGGTAGGGGTGAGGAGGACTTGGTGGTCAGCAGCGCCTCAACTTCCTGCCTTAATGACCTTGAGCAAGTGACGACGACCATCCGGCTCCTCACGATACTCGTAGTGCACCAAAGTCCTGTCAGCGAGCGCGTTCATTCCCATCTGTTTCCAGTCAACACGTATTTTCTTGCTTGGATCATCCTGATCGATGATGTACGGCCTGCCCTGCTCATAGCGCACCTTCCCCTTGGCGGACTTAACTGCAACTGGTCTTTGATCTGTCGTCGGTGGAGACACAATATGAGGCGTCACAGGGGATGGAGCAGTTTGCGGTGGCCCTGGCTGAGCCAATGTAGATCCTATTGATGAGAAGTATCCATATCCAGCGCTTGTCTTGCCTCCCGCTCCCATCATGCTCAACGCCTCCTTAAGCCATCCGCAGGCCAATCTTGCCAACGAAACCTCCTTGGCCGCAACGGCAAAGGCAAAGCGACTACCGCTTTCCACCGCCAGGAAGTATACCGGCACGGGGCTGAGATAGTCAGCGGGAGGCGTCCCCTTGCCTTTCTCCTGGTAGTAGGGGCCGTAGTGCGGGTTCATTACATCGACCACCAGCCTTGGGGGTTCCACCGGCACGGCATCGAAGAAGACCACACAGCCACGCGCTTTTTGTGTCCCGAACACGACGCGGTATTGGCTCGCTGGGCTCGCTGCTTCATGGTTCTGGAGTTCTCTTATTGCTTCATCTGCCGATAGAGCCTTTAGCTTCGACTGATCGGGCAACAGGCGATTGGATCGCAACTTGCCCAAAATCCTTCGAAGTTCCTCATCCTCATCTTCTGGTGTCAATAGCAGAGACTCCAGCAGTTGGATCGGTGTCTCACCTTCGGCTTTGTGGCCTGGTGGAATTCCTGGAACACCAAAGTGCTCAGCCACCAACCACAAGGCGTAGGTTTGGGTCAAACCCTTGAGCGCACTCCCAGGGAGATATGGGAAACCGTATACATGATGGAAGGTGAAGCCGGTTTCTAGCGCATGATCCTGACCAAGTCCGATGATGAATCGCCAATCAGGGTTTGCCTCGAAGATGCAATCAGGTGGTGAACCGGTTGCCGTAACGCAGCTCAACCATCTCCGATGAAAATGTGCTACAGTCTGCTGGAAGCTACTGTCTCGACGACTACGTTCTGCTGTTTCGGCAATCGCCTTGAATGCCTGGTATTTGTCTTTGCCTTCCAATGCCCAGTTCTCGCCGAACGCGGTGAAGCGTTCGAACAACAATCCGAGGTTGCGGCATCCTGATTGACCGGCAGAAAAAGCAATCTGTGTGTCTCTCGGCAATGCATATTGCACCATGTTCACTCCTCTTCAGGTAATTCAGCCTCAGCAAACCGCTTAAGCCAAACTAAATATGCCAGTGATTCTGCTGTTGCTTGCCTGTAAACTTCGCTGGTTTGACCGAGCAGCCACGGGAGTAAAGTGTCATTGGGCAGTTGTACAGTTGGATTAAGTTGCTGCATAACCCAATGGGACAGGTGTTGGTAAGCGGCATTGTGAGCCTGATTTTCTGCAGTGGGCGGCTTTCCTGGTTTGGCTGCACTCTTGGCGCGAAGGAACGCCAGTGTCTGCCCAAGCCCGTTGCCAGTGATGTGGGCCGGAAGTTTGCGAACGAGTCCTCCATACTTGCCTTTGAAGCTTTGTGGCTTGACCGCCGAAACGTCAGCCCATGCCTGGGCGGCCCGCTTCTGTTCCAGGGTTTGTTGTTGACTAGGCATTGTGCACCTCTCCAAATCGTAGACAGACCATGCCGCGACCTACGGTTTCATCGCCGCCGAGTTGCATTCGGGCAAGGTTCAGATCGCGAACGAAGTCCAGAATCTTCTTGCCGCCGCCCTTATCGTACCAGTCGTTGGGCACACCGCCCGCACGATTGCCTTGGTTATCATAACTACGGGCGCGAGTCGCCTGCAGTGGTAGATAGAGCAAAGTATCGGTCGGTAGGCTTTCCTCGGTCCACAGGGCGCCGCTGGCAACGGTCTTCTTCTCATCTACCAAGCGGACGCGGGTGACGACCTCGGTTGCGTACAGGGTGAAATCCCGAAAGGCGTTCTCCGGCAGAACGACGAGGCTGGTTGGCAGTTTCTTGCGCCAGTACTCATACTCCGGCGTGGCGGGTAATGCATTGGCTGCCAACCACTCGGCGATATCGGCCACGAGTGGGCTTTCGACCGGTTTAAAGGAGAACTCCTCCAGCACGACATTGCCGCCCGCTTTGATGGATGCTCCAGGTGCAACCAGCGCCTGATCAACTGCCGGTTCCGCCGGCAGTTGCAGCTGAACTTTTGCGCCGTTGCGGTCAAGCTCTAGCGGTTGTTTGCCCGTGGCCGCATCGCGACGGAAACGCGCCAGCGCATCGCAACTTGTTGCCCAGGCGAACACACCGGCTAACGAGCGAACTGGAAAGAGAAGGAGCCTGGCATCGCCCGGCGCCAATGCCCCGGCATGATCCGACGCCTGGTTGGTCTCTGGCCCGAAGATGGTTTTCCACATCTCCGCGCCTTTGTTCGGCGGCTGCACGTTAATGCCATTCCTGACTTCGTCGCGCAGCTTGCCCTTGACGCCGCTCCCTTGCACGAGTGGATAACCCGTGATTCGTTCGCGCTGGATGGGCAGGTCTACGGCGGCCAACCCGCGCCCGCTGCCAGCGTGCAGCGGCGTTTCAACATATAGGTACAACAAACAGGATGCTTCGAACATTGCACACACTCCTTGTGATTAAGCGTAGTTCCAGGCGCCGAAGAGCACCTGGCCAAAACCAATCTTGCCCTCATCGGGGCTATCGGTCACCGGCTTCCCGGTGTAGTTCACGGTTCCATCAGCCTCAAAGAAGAAAACACTGCCGGCGGGCACATAGCGCTGCATAGTCTTTTGAAAGTTGCCTGCCTGGTTAACGGTATCAATCTTGGCTCCTCCAATCGGCTGTGCTCGTCGCACGGCCGCCGCTACCAAACAGAGATTGTTCCCTGAAAGCCAGTTACCCCAGTTTGCCGCCGTCCAGCCACCAGCAAACCATGATGGCGTAGCAAAATAGAGGCGCAGCCGCGTCTTGCCATCCTGCCCCATCGGGGGTAACTGCGGTTGTGGTGGGCTGTAACTGTTCACGACTGTGTAGTGAGCGCCGCGACTCTCACCGCCCATACCCAACAATCGATCATCGGGCCATTGGATAGGAGCGATCAATCGGCTGTCGTCCACTTCAACCAGTAAGCCCACGTTGGTGCGTGGCCGAACAAACTCCACCTGATACAACAGTCCTTCCTGCGGTCGCTTGACCTGGCTGTCCAAACCTACACCAAAACGCGACTCGTGTGCAAAGAGGTGCTCATCATGGTGGACTACAATTGGGAATAGCGTGGTAGATTGTCCATTCAGCCACGTCTGCAGATCGGTTTCACTTACCCAGCCCTTGACTTCCGTCAGGGCGCTTGTCGTCCGCGCCCAAAGGGGCAGCAAACCATCTTGCGGCCAATTGGCTTGGAATGGAGGCTGCTGAAGTGGCGCCAACGCGATATAGATATCCTTGTTGTTTTCCTTGATCTTGACCATATCGGCTGGCACAGAGAAGTAGCGCGTGTAGCGGCCGTTATCGTGACGGGCTACATACGGCCCGTTCAGCGCAAAGTGAGGCATTTCGCCTGGCCAGCCTATGATATTACCAATGATTCGGCTACGTTGATCCTGTGCTTTGGTTTCTCCTTCTCCAAAGTCAGGGAGGGGCGCTCCCGACGCCAGAAGAAGCTCTGAACGAAGAGCGCCTTGAACCGTAGTCGGATTGGCCGGAAACAGACTGCGGGCGCGGTGGTCGCTGCCCGCATCAAAAGGCTTTCCGTCGCGGAACAGCCACACATCGGTTGGTTCGATAAATAACCAGCTCATTCCTCACCTCCTCGCTCAAGGAATCGAGCCAAGAGCAACCAGTTGCCGAGTTCCATCGCCCCTGGCTGGGGTGCAAAATCCTCGTCCAACGGATCTGGTTCGTCATGTGGATGCCTTTCCGACCATGCCGTTTCCCAAGTTTGACGGTGCTGATCAAGCGCCTGTGCCCAGGCCAAAAGATCGGCGGATAACGCCTTGGCCCGTGACTTGGCCTCGTCTGTCTGCACACCATCTCCTTTGTGTCGCAACAACAAACGCTCCAAGCTACTTCTCACCGCCTGCGGAGGGATGGTAACGCTGGATGCCGCGCCAGATCGTTGAATCTGTGTGGGCGAAATCGGCAAAGCTCGCGCCTGCCCCACGACATCGTAGGCGAGTTTCGAAGACAGGCTTCCCTCGCGGAAATGGTCGCGAATCTCGCCAAACAAATGTAACGGGTCGCTCATGTTGCTGTACGACCACTGTGAGCCGATCCGAAGCGGCGCTCCAGAGCGCTTCAGGGCAAAGACACAAACTGCGTTTCGTCCGTAGGACTCTTTGGCCGTTTCTTCGGCTTCTCGCGCAGCCGCCAGCACGCCGTCAAGGGGTGCCTGGTGGTGGGCGATGGCGATGCCGACACTAGCGGTTACTCGAGGGCCAAGCGTCATCAGCCAACCCTGTCCTGGCTCTGGCCATTCCAGAAAACCCGACTTAGCCGCGGTATCCCATTCCAACTGACCATTAATCCAACCCCCATGTCCTGACAATAGTGCCCGTAGAAGGCGTGCCGCTGCAAGCGCTTCCTCGGCTGGCAGCAAGGCCAGACAATCATCACCGCCAGCATAGATGACCCGTCCCAAAAAACGTTGCTCAACTACATACGGTACAAGCGTGCGCCCGTAATCGGACAGAGCTTTGCTGATCGCTGCGTGTAGCGCAGGGCCTAGAGGACGACGTTGTGCCAGCACCTCCTGCCAATCCCAGGTGTTGGGGTCACTCAATATCGCAGCAACGGCTGGTACCGTGATCTCGGACAGAGTTGGCGTCATCGGATGATCCCCACTCAACCATTGGCCAACTTTATCCACGTCCAGTTTGAGAATGGCAAAGTACGACGAGGGTCCTATTAGATCAGTCTGTGCAGCTACCTTCATTAAGTCGTTGAGACTTCTCATAGCTGCATCGCGATCAGCCGACCTTGCGCTGTCTCCAAGGTCGGGTCGGTTGTAATCCTCCTTAAGGCGTGTAGGAGCATACGTTTCCGGGAACAACAGATCACCATCGTACATTAAGAAGGCAGATGCAACTCCGACATGAGGGGAGCCATCTTCTCGCAACTGCTCAAGTACAATCGCCAGTCCAGGCAATACTGACTCACCGGCAGTCTGGGGAATGTCCAAAATTGCTAGTTTCTTAAGATAGTCTTTCAGGGCCGTTGCCAAGCGATCGTCTGGAGGGGCAGTGAGAAGGTGTTCCAGTACTCTTGCTTTGAAAGGTGCGGCAGCAACGCTGCTAGTCGAAGGAAAGCGAGTCAAAGGAGTTTGATCTGGAGGCACACGTACTTCGAGGTTATGTTCGAAGTGTTCTCGGAAGGCAAAACGTTTGACTGCACCTACAGCGGACAGTCGTTCGCGGCCATTGCCCGCAACATCGGTGAATCGTTTCTCACCCCGCAGCCTGCCCTCCCTAAGCCTATCAGCGATTTCGGTCCAGAATTGTCTCACCTCACGTCTGCTGTCCTGACCAGGTCGATGAAGAGCCTCTAGTCGCCCTTCAAGGGTATCTTTCTCGCCCTGTTCCGCCACCAAAACGCCGGCAGAGACGTTCCGAAAGTCGCGGAGACCCTTTCGCGCTTCGACTGTACGCTGGGCAAGATGATGAAGTGGTCCATAGGCAGTTCCAATGTTGGTACCCCAGCGCGGACCAGACGTTGAAGTAGCATTCCGAGAAGGACGTTGGAATACAGCCACTCGTTTTTCGAACTCCCAATCTGCAAGCGGCTCCATGAATTCCTTGTATGTCTTGATGGCCTCTGCAAGCCAGTCCATCCAAGGGCGAAGCTTGTTAGTTTTGGGATCTAGCACTGGTTGTGGAGGCCATTTTTGAACAGCCCAGTACGTCTGCCACTGCACGCCAATTTGCCGTTCCCACAGGGCATTCCATCCAGGATTCAGCATTAGCAATGCCTCAAGGCTGTTGCGCACATCGTTTGCCATCTCGCTCCAATCACGATTCAAAGCTTGGCTAGCCGCCTCGGCACATTGTTTTGCTGCTGCAGATGGGAGCAGCGCCACGAATCGATTGGGTAGTGTGGCTCGTAATCGGTGAGTTTTTGGTGGTTCGGCCAATTGATGCAGACCAATCTCCTTTCTCAACCATATGTCGACCAGAGGCTGCTCCCACAAGCTAGGGTAGAGAATAGCGTCCGGGCCAAACTGCGCAACAATCGGTTTCATGGCCGACCACGCAAGGTATGAAAGGATAAAGCTGCCCGCCCAGAGATCTTGTGTACGGCGCGCCGCCTCGATGAACTCTTGAACAGGACCGAAAGTAAAAACCAAGAGAGCTGCATCTGGCAAAGCGGTGGCGACGGCAGCTGTTGCACTCTGGTGCGCCCAAATGCCATGGTCAGGAATGCGCGTCTCTGCTGGAATCAAGTCCCATAACGCACCCATTGAAGTAATCTTGGCACGCAGAGTGGGTAACAACCATCGCCAGAGTAGTAGATAGCGACGCCTCATCGCGTCAGCGCCGCTGCCTGCGGATACCATCAGGCTCTGAATAATGGATTCTGTTGCCAGAGCAATTGCTTGTTGATCAAGCTGAAGTGGATCAAGATTTAGCTGTTCTCCACCTAGAGGATGAACTAGGATTGGGTGGGTTACGAAATTGTGGCTCAGATACGGCTTAGGCTGAACGTTTTCGTCCGCATATTTCGGGAAATTAGCTCGATCGAACGCGCTGGCGACAAGATCAGCCTCATCCTTCGCCTGCCGCCACTCGCCTGATGTTGCTGGACGTCCCAAGGCGATCTCAATAAGGCGCTTTGCATCCCGTTCATGGACGAGAATGTTGAGCGCCTTCCCGGGTGGATCATGGAGCAGGGCGACAATTTTCAATGCCCAAAATTCGTCATTGTTCATCTTACCCTCCCATATGCGAGAGACCAATGCAATCCAGCGAGAAACTCCTGCAAGATCGAATAGTCAGGCGCGGCAACATTCTGACTAGAAGCGTTCCTATCCCTGGGATTAATACGAACCAGTGGATTGTTGCCTGGTAAGAAACGTGCATTGAAAAACGTAACTACCGGGACCAACTCGACCTCGGATACGCTTGCAACTTTGAATTGAAGAGGAGATGCACGTCGGTCGATATCGCGTGCCCCCGGAACTACATCTGCAGTTGCCAACTTACGAGTAGCGCTTCTCGCTCTCTTCTTGTCTTTCGCCCAATCCGGATGATTCTTTGCCATATCCTCGTGATATTGCCGAAAATAGAATTGCATTGGAAGTCCAAAAGCTGCGCGACGAACAGTGTTTGGAGGGGTACCTTTTTTGATAACATCTAATACTCCGTCATGATCTGGTGGTCTATAACTGCGAAAATCGCGCAGAGTATTTCCGATGTTCTCAATTGCCATTTCCCAGTTCTTTTGCCCAACTTGACCAACAAGAATCGCGCATGTGTTAGAGTGTAAAATGTCAAATGACGTTGGACTGCTAATAGATGAAAGGATTCCTGGGATGACGGTAGCGTGCAATTGATCAACGCCACGTCGCAAGAATTCAGTTAAGTTAACACCCGTAGCAGGAATGGGGGGAGGTAGCTCATCAGGCCAATTATTCGCTTCTGTTATGCGCACACTACCAAGCCCTCGACGCGAACGCGTCCCTAGACCGCCAAGATTTGCCAACAGCCAGAGCGAGGCCAAAGCCTGATTCAAAACCAGGCCGCTTCTGTCACCTTGAAAGGGACGAGACGCAACAATAACCCGAAAACGAGTGGTCTTGGCAGGCAGTGCAGACCGCTGCGTTCGAGTAGTTGTCCAGAGAAGATATCCCTTGCCTGAGTCAAGTGAAAAGTTGATCTGTTGCGCTTGGGGTACGTTAACTGGCGTGATGCGGAGATTGACTGAAGATGTACTCTCCGTGTCCCCAAAGACTAAACTCTCGGCTTTCCAAACCTGCTCTGGATGATCGCCTAGGTGGGCACCCAACAAGGCTCGAAGCCAATACCGCATTGCTCCGCGTATTGAGGGTGTACGAAGCTCGGGTGGTTGTTGATCCGGGTCTGCGCCACCCATGTATAAAGGCGTCACTGTTTCAAGCGTGACTTCGATCTTCTTTTGCATGATTATCCTCTTTTTCGACGAATGACCTAACTATATGCGAGATCGAAGACTGTACCGTGTGCCAGGTCTTCTATGCCCTCCCCCCACCCCCTCTGGCATCCTCTCGCCAAAAATGCCATGGGTGCGTCCTAAATGAGTTGGAGACACGGCTGCATCTTGGTAAACTGAAAACGACAATCAAATCGATTTTCACTCACGCGGAGGGAGCCATGTCGTCCAACTCAAGCATCATTGTACAAGAGGT
>JAIBAP010000072.1 GCA_019695115.1 Caldilineales bacterium
CTCCGCACATCGTCAATCAGCATGGGCCGTCGAATAAACCATGCCTGAATACTTGTTCTCTACCTCAGTTGTTAATGTTCAGGGCCGACCTTTGGGTCCCCCTAAATTTTGCGCAAAATTCGAGTGAAACGAAGGATGGCAGGTCGCAAGTCGCAGGTGGCAGGTGGCAAGTGGTAACTGGTTACTGGCAACTGGTTACTGACTACTGATTACTGATAACTGGCTCTATTCGTGCCATTCGTGATCGATCCATTTCGCACTCCGCAATTCGCAATCTCCAATCCCCAATCTCCAATCCCCATGCTCATCGACTGGTCACTGGTCATCACCATCGCCTTCGTCTTCCTGGTCACGCTGGCCGGGGCGTGGCTGCGCTCGCGACGTCGCGACCCCTGCCTCGTCGCCTTCGAGGGCTATCATGTCACGCTCGAAGAAGCCAGCGGTAAGTTGATCTGGGGCGCGCTGCGGGTCAAACCCACCGGCCTGGAATTGCTCTACCGGCAGGCGGTGGAGGATGAAGGCCATATCGAGGCCAGCTACTTGCTCTACAGCGGCGAATACCAGCAGATCCAGGCCATCTACCGCTATGCCGATGCTCTGGACGCGGAGGCGGGCAAACGCCGAACCAAAGACCTGCAGCGCTGGTTCCATCCCGGCCCCCTGCGCTACCTGCTGCGCAAGCTGCGCGCCTTCATCACCACCGCCTCCGAATCGCTGAACGAGGTCATCGGCCTGCTGCTCGGCCGGGCCAGAAAACAGCCCGCAGGCGCCATGCTCACCGACACCAGCGCCGCCTACATCAAGAAATTCGGCGGCGACCTGATCGGCCAGGCCAGCGGCGCCAACGACCCCATGCTGGAGCAATTCATCGGCCACCGGGTGGTGGTGGAGATCGGCGAGGACAACGAGTCGCACGAACACGTCGGCATCCTCAAGAACTATTCCCCCGACTTCCTGGAACTGTTGGACGTCCAGTTCCCGTTCAAACAATCGGTGCCGATCGAGCCGCAAGCCACCGTCCACACCGATCGCATCACCGCCGTTGCCCATGAAGGCCAGATCACGGTCAACAACCACTGCAACTACCCGGTGCTGGTGCAGTCCTTGCTGGCCGGCGGTGCGACATCCGCCGTCTACAATGTCATCGTCGATTCCGGCGAGATGGTGAACCTGCCGGTGGAGGGGGAAATCAAAGCGGCGGAGCTACACCTGCAGGTCATCCGCGAGCTCGACATGATCGTACCGCGCTCGCGCTGCATCGTCCGCCACCGCGCCGCGCCGCTGGATGATTCGCGGCTCCCTGACATCGTCTTCGACCTGGGCGTGATGCTGCGGGCGGGCGACCGCGAAGAAGCGCGGGAGAAACGGCTGCGCGAGCAGCTCGATCACGACCCCAACAACGCCCTGGCCGCGGCCAACCTGGGCGCCATGCTCATCCAACGGCAGGAATTCGGCGAGGCCGAATACTGGCTACAGCAGGCCCTGGAGTTGCGCGGCTCGCTCCCCGACCGGGGCCGCCGGGCCGAGATGCAGATGCGTGAGCTAAAGCGACAAAGTTGCAGCGTGGTGGCGCCGCCCGCCAATGAATTCGACGCCAGGGTGAGCAAGCTGGAAGTGGTCGCGGCGCCAGCAACGAACGGCAACCGCCACGGAACCGAAAGCGTCAGCGACGGCCCCGCCAGCATCCGAACCGAAAGCGTCAGCGACGGCCCCGCCAGCATCCGAACCGAAAGCGTCAGCGACGGCCCCGCCAGCATCCGAACCGAAAGCGTCAGCGACGGCCGCGTCAGCGACGGCCGCGTCAGCGACGGCCGCGTCAGCGACGGCCGCGTCAGCGACGGCCGCGTCAGCGACGGCCGCGTCAGCGACGGCCGCGTCAGCGACGACGCCATCGAGCGCGTCTAGCCCGGCCACCCACCATGCTGCCACAAAGCCACGTCGCCTACACACTGGCCGCCTACGCCTGGCTGCGACGCCGCACCCCGGCCCTGCCCGACGCCGACCCGCGGCTGCTGGCCCTGGCGGCCATGGGGCCAGACCTGATCGACAAGCCGCTGGCCGCAGTCTACTTCTACCGCCGCTTCAAGTCCGCCGTTCTCTTCGCCCACACCCTCCTCGTCCACCTGGGCCTGCTGATCGTGCTCTTGCGCTGGCGGCCGGCCTGGTGGCCCTACGGCGCCGCCTTCATCGGCCATCTCGCGCTCGACCGCATGTGGTTCTTCCCCGACACCTTCTACTGGCCCCTGCGCGGTTGGCGCTTCCATGTCTGGCAGAAGCGCGGCAGCGAACAGACCGACATCAAACGAGCCTATTGGTACGCCTTCACCCGCCGGCCAGAGTTGTGGGGATGGGAGCTGGGTGGGGTGCTGGCAGGCGCCTGGTGGCTGTGGCAGAGGCGAGCAGTTAACAATCAACAGCCAACAGCCAACGATGACGGGTGCAGAACGGGCCGCGAGAAGACCTCCTGAATGAAAGTACGGAACACGGAACACGGAACCCGGAACAAACAACGCAGTCCACTCACCTACTGAACACCCCCCCACAGCCACAGCGCCGCCACCGCCAGACCGAAGACGCCGATCCAGGCAAGCAGGACCTGCGAGCGGCGACTGGCATCCACCACGCCGCCATCGGCCAGCCCCAAGACCGGCCCGCCAAACCAGGCAAAGACCAGCCCCCCCACAAAGCCCCCCAGATGGCCCCAGTTGTCGATGCCCGGCGATGTGCCGATGATGAAATTGATCAGGGCGACGACAACGATGTTGATCAGTTGCGCGCGAGCGCCGCCGACGAAGAACCTCTGGTTGCGATAGAGGAACACACCCTCGGCCGCCAGCAACCCGAAGACCGCCGTCGAGGCCCCCAGCGAGGGGTTGGGGGTCATAATCAGCGAGAGCACATTGCCCGCGAAACCCGCCAGCAGATAGAGGCCCAGAAAGCGAACGCGCCCATAGAAATGCTCCAACGTCGGCCCCAAGGCATAAAGGGCGTACATGTTGAAGCCCAGATGGAGAACACTGCCGTGCAAAAACACGGGTGTGATCAGCCGCCACCATTCGCCATCCGCATACAGGCTGGGCGTTTTGATGCCGAAGATGACCGGCAGATCGTTGCCGAACACGGCCTGAGTCAGGAATTGTAGCCCGTAAACAGCGATCGTCAGGCCCATGAGGGTGTAGGTGACGGCGGCGCCGGCCCGCAGGTTGGGCGCAGGCCGGGCCGGGCGGGAGCCGGGCGGGAGGCCGGGCGGGGAGCCGGGCGGGGCGCCGGGCGGGGCGCCATCCTCCAGGGCGTCGATCTGATTCCAGGGGTCGCGAGATGAATAGGACATGGCGTTGGCTGCTTCAGAGACGGAGAATCTGCACGAGCGGCGCCTCGGTCTCGCGCTCGATGGTGGCCAGCACTTCGACATAGCCTTCCAGCCCTGACCCTTCCAGTTTTTCCTTCAGCAACTCGTCGATCTGGAAAATGCCGGCCGAGTTGCTCATCGTCACCCGCGCCCGGATGGGTTTGCTCTCTCCGGCCTCGATCGACACCCGCTCGATGGCCATGGCCGAGACCGAATGGATGTTGACCTCGCCCTGCTCGAAGGGGATGCGCGAGCGCCCGTGGGCCATGTCGAGGGCGTCGGCCACCCGCACCACCCCAGCCTCCAGCGTCAGCGGCCGGCCGTCGCTGCGGTGGGCGATGATGGCGTGCAACACCTCCGACTGCACCACCGTGCGCGTGATCGGGTCGGGATAGGCGGCGGCCAACAGGGCGGGCAGCTTCTGATTGGCCAGAAACAGGCTGTACTCCTCGTGGTTGGCGCGGTGGATGCTGATCCCCAGGTCGTGCATCAGGGCCGCCAGCACCACCACCACCTCGGCGTCTTCGTTGCTCAGACCGTGGTCGCGAACGATGCTGGGGCTGACGCCCTGCGCCAGCAGCAAACGCAACAAGCGCAAAGCGATGTTGGCCACGATCTGCATGTGCACCGGGCCGTGATCGCTCATCCCCAGCCGGCTGACGGCGTTTACATTCTGGCAATACCACAGCGTGTAGAGCTCATCATCCGCCCGGACGTCGGCCATGACCTTTTGCAGGGCCGGGTTGTGGCGGTCGGGGACATGGATGAGGATGCGTTGGGCGGCGGAAGGCGGGCCGAGTCGGGGCGAAAGGTCGGGAGGCGCTTCGACGACAAGCGGGTTTGGATCGACGGACATGAGGGCATTGTCGTCCAGGGGCGGCGATTTCGCAAACCGGGGGTCTTAAGCTTTCTTATCCCTGCGCCTCTCGCGTATACTTGCTGGCATCGACAGTGTCCCAAAGCCTTTCTTTCAATTCGCCGGCGGACGCACCGCCACAACAACCCGCCCATGAACGCCATCGACATCATCGCCAAAAAGCGCGACGCCTTTGCCCTCGACGCCGACGAGATCGACTTCTTCGTCCAGGGCTACGCCCGCGGCGACATCCCCGACTATCAAGCCGCCTCCTGGTGCATGGCCGTGCTGATCCGCGGCATGAGCGATGAGGAAACCACCCACCTCACCCTCAGCATGGCCCGCTCCGGCCAGATGCTCGACCTCAGCGATGTCGCCCCCCTGGTCGCCGACAAACACTCGACCGGGGGCGTCGGCGACAAGGTCACACTGGCGCTGGGGCCGCTGGTGGCGGCGGCCGGGCAGCCGGTGGGCAAGATGTCGGGGCGAGGGTTGGGCTTTTCGGGCGGGACGATCGACAAGCTCGAATCCATCCCCGGCTGGTCGCCCTATCTTAGCCTGGAAGCGTTCAAACGCCAGCTGCGCCAGGTGGGGCTGGTCATCGCCGGGCAGACGGCCGACCTGGCCCCGGCCGATGGCAAGCTCTATGCCCTGCGCGATGTCACGGCCACGGTGCCCAGCCTGCCCCTGATCGCCTCCTCGGTCATGTCCAAGAAGCTGGCCGCCGGCGCCAACGTCATCCTGCTCGATGTCAAGGTGGGCGAGGGGGCCTTCATGCGCACCCTGCCCGAGGCCGAGGCCCTGGCCCGGATCATGGTCGCCATCGGCGCCCTGGCCGGGCGCAAAGTCGCCGCGCGGGTGACTGATATGAGCCAGCCGCTCGGTTTCGCCGTCGGCAACGCCCTCGAAGTCAAAGAGGCCATCGCCACCCTGCGCAACCAAGGCCCGCCCGACTTCACCGCCCTCATCCTCGAAGAGGCCGCCCTCCTCCTCCACCTCTGTGGCCGCTTCCCCACCGAGGCCGCCGCCCACGAGGCCGCCCGCCGCGCCCTGATCGACGGCGGCGCCCTGGACAAACTGCGCCAGTTCGTGGCCGCCCAGGGCGGCGACCCGGCCGCCATCGACGCGCCCGACCGCCTGCTGCCCCAGGCGCCCGTCGTCATGCCGCTGCCTTCCCCGCGCGCCGGCTGGCTGCGCGCCGTCGATGCCCGCACCTTTGGTGAGACGGTGGTGCAGTTAGGCGGCGGCAGGATGAAGAAAGAAGATAAGATCGACTTCGGCGTGGGCGTCGTGCTGCAGGCCAAGATCGGCGATCGTGTCGAACACAACCAGTCACTATGCGAGATACACGCTCGCACAACGGCTGAAGCCGAAAGAGCCGCCGCCAGGCTGCTGACGGGCTACGCCTGGGCCGATGCGCCGGTGCAGCCGCCGGCATTGGTCAAGCTCACCATCCATCCCGCCCACACCTGAACCACCGACCATGCCAACACCCGTCATCGTTTCCGCCGCCCGCACCGCCATCGGCAAGTTCGGCGGCAGTTTCAGCCAGACGCCCGCCACGCAGTTGGGCGCCGTCGCCATCGGCGCCGCCCTCGAGCGCGCCAGCGCCAACGGCAATCATCTCGATCCGTTGCTCGTGGACGAAGTCCTGATCGGCCAGGTCATCCAGGCGGGCGCGGGCATGGCCCCCGCCCGGCAGGCGGCCATCCAGGCCGGGCTGCCGCCCTCGGTGGGGGCCAGCACCATCAACAAGGTCTGCGGCTCCGGCTTGCAGGCGGTGATGCTGGCGGCGGCGGGCATCCGCGCCGGCGATGGGCGCTGCTATGTGGCCGGCGGGATGGAGAGCATGAACCAGGGGCCGTATCTGCTGCCGCAAGCGCGTTTCGGCTACCGGCTAAACAATGCCGAGATGGTGGACGCCACCGTCTACGATGGCCTGCGCGACCCCTTCGAGAAGCAGCACGTGGCCCTTGCCGCCGAATGGCTGGCCGAGACCTATGAGATCACGCGGCACGACCAGGACGCCTTCGCCCTCGAAAGCCAGCGCCGGGCGGCTGCCGCCGCCGACGCCGGCCGCTTCCAGGCGGAGATCGTCCCCGTCCCCCTGCGCGAGAAGCGCCAGGTGGTCGCCATCACCGCCGACGAGGCCATCCGCCGCGACACCAGCCTGGAGAAGCTGGCCGCCCTGCCCCCGGCCTTCAAGGCAGAGGGGACGATCACGGCCGGCAATGCGCCCGGCATCACCGATGGGGCGGCGGCGCTGGTGGTGATGGAGGCGGGGTTGGCGGCCGAGCAAGGGCTGGAGCCGCTGGCCCGCATCGTTTCCTACGCCCGGCACGCACTGGAACCCCATGAGTTGTTCACTGCCCCGCCCTTTGCCATCCGCAAGGCCCTGGCGCTGGCCGGCTGGCAGATGGGGGAGGTCGATCTGTTCGAGATCAACGAGGCCTTCGCCGCCCAGATGGTGCACAATTGCCGCGAGTTGGACCTCGACCCGGCCAAAGTCAACGTCAACGGCGGCGCCATCGCCCTCGGCCATCCGCTCGGCGCCAGCGGCGCCCGCATCCTGGTCACACTCCTCCATGCCCTGGCCCAGCGGGGGCTGCGCCGCGGCGTCGCCGCCCTCTGTCTGGGCGGCGGCGAGGCCGTGGCGATGGTGATCGAGAGAAACGGGTGAGAACAGTAGTCAGTAGTCAGTAGTCAGTAGTCAGTAGTCAGTAATCAGTAATGAGTCAACAATCAACAATCAACAATCAACGGTCAACAATCCGCTGTTAACGACAAATTCGCAATCCGAGATCCGAAATCCGCAATTCACCATGCCCATCCCCGACCCCACCCTTCTGCCCGGCGCTCGCGTGGCCGTGCGCACCTGCCTGAACATCACCGCCGCCGACCGCGTTTTCATCCTCACCGATGACATTTCGCTGGCCATCGGCCAGGCGTTGGCCCACGAGTCGGCTGAGACCGGCGCCACCATCCTCCTCCACCGCCTGGAGGAATTCGCCCGCCGCCCCCTGCGCGACCTCCCGCCCGGCCTGGCCGAGGCCTACCTGGACTTTGCCCCCACGGCCAGCTTCTACGCCGCCTCGGCCCAGGAGGGCGAGATCGGGTTCAGGATGAAGTTCGGGCGCGCCATCGGCCAGGTGGAGGGCGTCCGCCCCCGGCACGGCCACATGCCCGGCGTCACGCCGCTGCTGATCCGCGAGGGCATGGCCACCGATTACGATCAGGTCTACGAAGTGACCAACCGCGTCTACGACATCGCCCGCCAGGCGCGAGCCATGCACATCACCAGCCCCAAAGGCACCGACCTGCACGTGAGCTTCAGCCCCAACCTGAACTGGATCCCCTGCCACGGGCGCTATCACCAGCCCGGTAGTTGGGGCAACCTGCCCGAAGGCGAGACCTACACCAGCCCGGCCGGGATGGAAGGCGTGCTGGTGGCCGATGTGTTGGGCGACTACTTCTCGGAGAAGTACGGCCTGCTGGCCCACCCCGTCACCTTCGGGATCAGCGATGGCCGGGTGGAGGAAGTATCCTGCGCCGACCAGCGCCTGGCCGATGAGATCTGGGCCTATCTCGACAGTTCCGAAAACGGACGTCGGGCGGGCGAGTTCGCTATCGGCACCAACATCGGCCTGACGCGGCTGGTGGGCAACCTCCTGCAAGATGAAAAGTACCCCGGCATCCACGTCGCCTTCGGCAACCCCTACCCCGACCGCACCGGCGCCGATTGGGCCAGTGAAATCCATGTCGATGTCATCCCCACCGCCTGCACCATCGATGTCGACGGCCGTCGTCTGATGACCGACGGTGTATTCGCGGCGGATGTCCTGAGTTGACCTTGGACGAGGGACGATGGACAATGGGCGGTCTCTTGGCACTGGTCTATCGTCCCTCAGCTATGGTCCCGCCAATAACCTCTATCTCCTGCTCACTCCCCCTTGCCTATGAAACAAGTCTTCGCCATCACTCGCAAAGAGCTTTCTGGCTATTTCGGTTCGCCGATGGCCCTGATCTTCGTCGGCGTCTTCTTGGCCCTGGCCCTGTTCTCGCTCTTCTGGGTCGATGCCTTCTTTGCCCGCGGCATCGCCGACGTCCGGCCGCTGTTCCGCAGCCTGCCGATCCTGCTCATCTTCCTGGTGGCGGCGCTGACCATGCGCCAGTGGAGCGACGAGGAAGAGACCGGCGCCCTGGAGGTGCTCCTCACCCTGCCGGTGAACCCCTGGCAGTTGGTGCTCGGCAAGTTCCTGGCGGTGATGATCATGGTCGGCGTCGCCCTGGGCCTGACCCTGTTCATCCCACTCACGGTCTCCTTCCTGGGCAACCTGGACTGGGGGCCGGTCATCGGCGGCTACGTGGCGGCGCTGCTGCTGGCCGCGGCCTACGCCGCCATCGGCTTGTTCATCTCCTCGCGCACTGATAACTCGCTCGTCGCCCTCACCCTCAGCATCCTCGTCTGCGGGCTGGCCTACCTGGTGGGGGCCAGCGCCGTCGTCGATGCGGCGCCGCCTGCGCTGGGCGGGGTGCTGCGCGGGTTGGGCGCGGGCAGCCGCTTCGAAAGCATCCTGCGCGGGGTCATCGACCTGCGCGACCTGGTCTACTATCTGTCGCTCACCGCTTTCTTCCTCCTGCTCAACACCGTCTCGTTGGACAGCAAACGCTGGGGCGAGGGCGAGAACACGGCTCGCGACCGGCGACGGGCAGCGACGATCATCCTCCTCGTTGGCCTCAACCTGCTGGCGCTCAACCTCTGGCTGTACCCGCTCAACGGGCTGCGCGCCGATCTGACCGAGGGCCGCGAATACAGCCTTTCGCAGCCGACCAACGACCTGCTGGGCACGCTGAACGAGCCACTGCTGATCCGCGCCTACATCAGCGAAAAGACGCACCCCCTGCTGGCCCCACTCGTCCCCACCGTCACCGACATGCTGCGCGAGTACGAGATCTCCGGCAAGGGCAGGGTGCAGGCCGAGGTGGTGGATCCCACCAAGGATCCTGACCTGGAGGAGGAGGCCAACCAGACTTACGGCATCCGTCCCACCCCCTTCCGGGTGGCCGGCCGCTACGAAGACACGATCATCAACTCTTACTTCGATATCCTCATCCGTTACGGCGACCAGAGCGAGGTCATCAACTTCCAAGACCTGATCGAGGTCGAGCCGCGGCTGAGCGGCGGCATGGATGTGCGGCTGCGCAACCTGGAATATGACCTCACCCGCAGCTTGAAGAAGGTGGTGCAGGGCTTCCAGAGCACCGACGCCGTACTGGCCGGGCTGGCGGAACCGGCCCGCCTGACCCTGTTCACTACGCCCGCCACCCTGCCCGCCGAACTGCAGGCCGCCCCCGCCACGATTCAGAAGGTGGCGAACGAGCTGGCGCAGAAGTCCAACGGCAAGTTGGTGTTCGAGCAGGTCGATCCGACGGCGGCCGGGAGTGCGATCACGCCGCAGGCGCTTTACGAAAGCTACGGCATCCAACCCTATGCCGCCTCGCTGTTCTCGTCCGACACCTACTTCCTGCATCTGCTGCTCCAGGCCGGCGACAAGACGCAGCTCATCTATCCCGGCGCCGACGCTAGCGAGGCGGAGGTGCGCACGGCCATCGATTCCGGATTGAAGCGGAGCGCGCCGGGCTTCCTGAAGGTGGTGGGGTTCTGGGCCCCGCCCGAGCCCTCCGGTCAGGACGCCTTCGGCCAGCAACAACAGGCCTTCACCACTTTTCGTAGCATCCGCCAGCAGTTGGCGCAGGAATATGAGGTCAGGGACGTGGATCTCAGCCCGGGCCAGGTTCCGGCCGACATCGACACGCTGGTGTTGGCAGCGCCGCAGAACCTGGACGATGTGCAACGCTTCGCCATCGACCAGTTCCTGATGCGCGGCGGCTCGGTCATCGCTGCCGCCGGCCGCTACGGTCTACAACCCGACCAGTTCACCGGCCAACTGGGTCTGGCGCCGCTGCAAAACGGCCTCGATCCGCTGCTGGCCAGCTATGGCATCACCGTCGAGAACACGCTGGTGATGGACCCGCAGAACGAACCGTTCCCCGTGCCGGTGACGCGCAACGTGGGCGGCGCGCAGATTCGTGAAATCCAGGCCGTCAGCTACCCGCCGTTTGTGGATGTGCGCCCGGACGCGATGGCCAAAGACAGCCCGATCACGGCCAACCTGCCGGCCGTCACCCTGGCCTGGTCGTCGCCGGTGAACGCAAGCAGGGCCGAGCAAGCCGGCCGCAGAGCGACAACGCTGCTTTCATCCGGCCCGCAATCGTGGGCCACAGCCAACGCCCAGGCCCAGCCCAACCTGGATGCCTTTCCCCAGCTGGGCTTCCCGGTGGATGGCCCGACCGGAGCGCTGCCGCTGGCTGTAGCCGTGCAGGGCGTCTTCGACAGCGCCTTTGCCGGCAAGACCCTGGCCGCACCCACGCCCGACCCGAACCAGACCGAGACGGCCGCGCCCGACCTGAACGCCCTCCAGTCGGCCCGCCTCGACCGCTCGCCCGACACCGCCCGCCTGGTGGTTATCGGCAGCAGCGAATTCCTCAACGACACCGTCTTCGACATCTCCTCCAGCCTGAACCCCGAAGGCCCCGCCCACAGCCTGCAATTGCTGCAAAACGCAGTCGATTGGTCGGTGCAAGACCTGGACCTGCTCGGCATCCGTTCGCGCGGCACGCAGGCGCGGGTGCTGGAGCCGCTTTCGCCCAGCGATGAACGCTTCTGGGAAGTTCTAAACTATGCCGTCGCCCTCATCATCCTCATCGTCATCGGCGTGGTGTGGGCCATGCGCCGCCGCAACGAGAAGCCGATGACGCTGGTTCCCGAAACCGCAGCGGCAAAGGAGGCCTGACCCATGCTCAAAGAACGCCGCATCCAAGTTCTGCTCGGGCTCCTGGTGGCCCAGGTCATCCTGGTGGCCATCGTCTATTGGCCCCGCCCCACGCAAGCCACCGGCGGGGCGCTGTTACCGAATCTCAGCGCCAACGACATCACCGAACTGACCATCACCGACGCCGAAGGCAAAGCGATCACGCTGGCCCGTCAAGGCGACGGTTGGGTGCTGCCCACGGCCGGGGCATTCCCCGCCCGGCCGGAGTCCGTCACCACCCTGGTGGAGAAGCTGGTCGGGCTGAAGACCAACCGGCTGATCACCGAGACGCCCGCCAGCCATGCCCGCCTGCAGGTTGCGTCCACAGATTTCATGCGCCGCATCGACTTCAAGACCGTCTCTGGCGATGCTCGCACCTTGTTCCTCGGTTCGGCGCCCGCAGCCGGAGCCACCCACTTCCGCCTGGACGGGCAGGATCAGGTCTACCAGACCAACGCCCTCACCGCCTTCGATGCCAGCACCAGCCCAACCAACTACATCGATGCCAGCCTGGTCAGTATCCCCGCCGGCGATGTGACGGCCATGACGGTGACGAACGCCAGCGGCAAGCTGGAATTCAGCAAGGGCGCCGATGGGCAGTGGGCGCTGGCCGGGTTGCCCGCCGGCCAGACGCTGGACGCCGGCCAGGTGCAGACGCTGCTCAACCAGGCGACCAGCATCAGCATGGTCGAGCCGTTGGGCAAGACGGCCGACCCGGCCTGGGGGCTGGACTCGCCGCAGGCCCTGGTTACGCTCGTCACCACGCCGGCCGAAGGCGAAGGCAAGCGCTACGAACTGCGGATCGGGGCCAAAGACGAGGCCAACAATCGCTATTACGTCAAGTTCTCGGAATCGCCCTACTTCGTCGCCGTCTCCTCCTTCAGCCTGGATGATTTCGTCAGCAAAGCCGCGGCAGCTTTCGTCGCCACCCCCCCACCCACCCCGGCAGAGTAAGCAGGTCGCAGGTCGCAGGTCGCAGGTGGCAAGTGGCAGGTCGCAGAGCTTGTCCCTTCGCTCCGTTCAGGGCAGGCTCTGAGTGAAACGAAGGATCGCAAGTCGCAAGTGGCAAGTGGCAAGTGGCAGGTGGCAGAGCTTGTCCCTTCGCTCCGTTCAGGGCAGGCTCTGAGTGAAACGAAGGATCGCAGGCCACAAGTTCCCAGTTGATTGTTGATTGTTGACTGTTGATTGTTGACTGCTCTCCCCCTCCCTGCGTCCCTGCGTCTCCCCCTCTCCCCCTCCCTGCGTCTCCCCCTCCCTGCGTCTCCCCCCCTCCCCCCATGCTCCCCATCGCCATCCTCCTCCCACACGCCGGGCTGGAAATCCCGCCCGAGGTGGCAGGCCGCCTGGCCATTGGTGAGCGCGAGGTCTTCCACGAGGCCGACATCTACACCGAGGCGATCTATGACTTTCGCGACCGGGTGCGGCAGTGGCTGGCTTTTCCCTATGCGCGGGCCATCGTCGATGTCAACCGCTCGAACGGCCACCACCACACCCGGCCGGGCGATGGCATCGTCAAACGCAAAACCAGCTACGGGGCGAAGGTGTACCAGCCGGGCGCCGAACCCGGGGCGGCGCTGGAAGACAGGATGATCGACCGCTACTGGCGGCCCTGGCACCAACAGCTGGCGGCCCTGGCAGTAGATCAGGAGATCAAGCTGGTGATCGATTGCCACAGCATGGCGGCTTTTGGCCCCGGCCACTACGACGACCCCGACGCCATCCGCCCGCGCGCCTGTGTGGCCAACCTGGGCGATGGCGAGGGCCGGGCCGTGGGTCATCGTCACCTGACCGCCCCGCCCGCGCTGGCCCGAGCCCTGGCCGGCCACCTGGGCGACCGCCTGGCCGACCTGCCGGCCCTGGCGCCGGCCGGCCCGGCCGCTGCCCTCAACCGGCCCTTCGCCGGCGGGTGGGACATCTGGGCGCACGGCGGCAAGCGCCAGCCGTGGCTGATGATCGAGATCAGCCGCGGCCTCTATGTCGGCCCGCAGGACGCCGCCGCACCCACCTCGCCTCCCCGCCGCCGCGAAATCGAGCTTCTGCGCGACCGCATCTGGCAGGCCATCGAAGCCACCTGGGCGCGCCGGCGCGAGTGGGGTTGATTGGTTATTGGTTATTGGTTATTGGTTATTGGGGATTGGAGATTGGTTATTGCAGATTGCGAAATGGATCGATCACGAATGGCACGAATGGACGAATGTCACGAATAGAGCCAGTTACCCGTTACCAGTTACCAGTTACCACCCGCCACCTGCCACCCGCCACCTGCCACCCCATGCCCTTCCTCCACACCCCGCGCGGGCGTTTCTTCTATCGGCAGGCGCCCGGCTACGAACCGACGTTAGTCTTTCTGCACGGCAACCTGGGCACCTCGGCCTGGTGGCGGCCGGTGCTCGATCTGCTCCCGGACGGCTGGCGAGGCCTGGCCTTCGACGCCCGCGGCAGCGGCCATTCTGATGGCGACGACAGGCTCGACCGCTATGCCATTTCGGCCCAAGTGCAGGACATGGCGGCGTGTTTGGCGGCGCTGGCGGTGGGGCGCGTGCATTTGGTGGCGCACAGCACCAGCACGCCGGTGGCGGTGGAATACACCCTGGCTCACCCCGACCAGGTCGCCGCCCTGGTGCTGGTCGGGCCGACCCCGGCCGGCGGGGTGCAGACCCCGGCCGAGGCCTATCCCCTGCTCGAAGGACTGCCCCACGACCCGGAGATGCTGGCGCGGGCCATCCATGCCAGCGCCCCCAGCCTCGACCCCGAATCGGCGCCGTTCAGACAGCTGGTGCAGGAGGCCGGGGAAACCGCGCCCCTGGCCCTGGTCGCCGGCGCCCGCAGCCTGGATGCCTGGCAACCCGCCGGCCGGCTGCACCAACTCACGCTGCCGGTGCTGCTCATCCGCGGCGAGCATGACCTGATGTTGAGCGAGCAAGAGGCCGAGCAAACGCTGCTGGCCATCCCTGGGGCCAACAACCTGGAGATCTTTCATGGCGTGGGGCACAGCCCGATGTTAGAGAACCCGCAAGGCTTCGTTCACAGTCTGGTAAGTTTTGTGGCCGAAGATTGGGAACAATACGAACACGTCCGCCAACAGGCTGGGGATCACCCTGCCCTGCCGCCGGACGCGCCCGGCTAGCCGCCGCCCAGAACGAGCGGCGGCCGGCTGAGATCATTCTGGAGATCGAGTCGATGCCATCCCGCCCCGTTCTATTCCTCCTTTCGCTCCTGCTCGCCCTGGCGCTGTGGGCGAGCGGTGGAGCGCAAGCGGCAGCCACACCCGAACCTGCCGCCGCGCCCCTGGCCTGTGATCTGTTCGGTCAGGGCGCGACCTGGCAGAAGATCACGCCCGCCAACAGCGCCCCGCCCGGCCGCCGCGACGCCGCCCTGGTCTACGACGCCGCCCGCAAGCGGCTGATCGTCTTCGGTGGGCGGTCGGGGGCCGGGTCGCGCAATGATACCTGGGCTTTCGACCTGGTCACCAACCGCTGGCAGGAATTGGCCGCCGGCTCGGCGGCCAAACCGCCCGCTCGCTTCAGTACGGTGGCCGGGATCGACACGGCCCGCAACCGCCTGCTGATCAGCACCGGCGAACTGACCACGGGCAGCCTCTACAACGATGTCTGGGCGCTCGACCTGGGCGCCGACGCCTGGAGCCAGGTAGCCGTAGCGGGGCCGAAGCCCAACCCGCGCTATGGCGCCGCCGGCGGCGTGTCAGGCGGCGCCCTCTATGTCTCGCACGGCTTCACCGATCACGGCCGCTACAACGACACCTGGGCTTTCGACCTGGACACTGACCAATGGCAGGATGTGTCACCGGCATCGGGGCGGCCCCTGAACCGCTGTCTGCACAACGCCGCCTTTAGCGGCGACCAGGAGATGGTGTTGTTCGGCGGCTGCGCCTCGGGCTATGGCCCCTGTCCCATCGGCGACACCTGGCGTTTCGACCTTGCCAGCCACACCTGGATGCAGGCCAACTCAGCCGCCTCGCCCGCCCCCCGCTATTGGCAGGCGATGACGAACGTTGGCTCGTGCCCGCAGGTGCTGCTGCACGGCGGTTGGGGCGGCGCCCGCCTGGACGATCTGTGGCTGTTCGATGCGGGGTCGGGGCAATGGAGCCAGGTGGCGACCACCGGCCCAGCGCCGGAGCCGAGGCCCTCGCACAACCTGGTTTGGGTGGAGGACTATGCCGGGGCGGGCGGCAAACCGGTCGCCATCCTCTTCGGCGGGGATGCCCAGGGCATCGGCCCGGCCAACGACCTCTGGCTGCTGATCCCGAACGCCACCCCAACCCCCACCCCCACCGCCACGGTGCTGGCGACCGCCACCCCAACCCCCACCCCCACGCCGTCGCCCACACCGACCGCCACCCGCACCCCCACCCGCACACCCACCCGCACACCCACAGCGACCGCCACCGCCGAGCCGGCCGCCACCGCCACCGCTACACCCACGGCGACGCCCACACCCACAGCAACGGCGACCCCCACACCCACAGCAACGGCGGCCCCCACCGAGACGCCAACGCCCTCGCCCAGCCCCACCACCCCGCCCCTCCACCCCCTCTTCCTGCCCCTGCTCCTACACCCTGAAGCCTGAAGCCGAGAGACGATGACCAGCAGCGCCCCTCATCGTCCGCCCGTCCACCGCTCAGCCCCCGCCCGTCTGCTGGATCAGCTTGGCCACCAGCGCCGTCCACCCGGTCTGGTGGCTGGCGCCCAACCCGGCGCCGGTGTCGCCGTGGAAATACTCGTAGAAAGGGATGCAATCGCGCCAGTGCGGGTCCGAATCAAACAAAGCCTCGGCGCCGAACACCGCCCGGCGACCGTTGTCATCGCGCAGGAAGATGTGGCACAAACGCCGCGACAATTCGGCGGCGACGACCTCCAGGCTGGCAGAGCCGCCGGAGCCGGTGGGAAGTTCGACTTGCAGGGCCTGGCCGTAATAGTGGCCGTACTTCTGCAAGGCTTCGATCATCAGATAGTTGACCGGAAACCAGATCGGCCCGCGCCAGTTGGAATTGCCGCCAAACAGATCGCTGCTCGATTCGCCGGGGTCGTAACGCAGGCTGTGCATCTGGCCGCCCACCTGAAGGACATACGGTCTGGCGCCGTGTTCTTTGGAGACCGAGCGCAGGCCGTAGGGCGAGAGAAATTGGTCTTCGTCCAACATCCGGGCCAGCACCCGCGCGAGTTGGCGGGCATCGACCAATGAAAGCAGCCGCCGGCCGGCCAGACCGGGCTGAGTCAGTGAGGCGATGTTGGCGACGAGCGCCGGCCGGTACTTGATGAACCACTCCATCCGCCGGCGAAAGTGCGGCAAAAGCTCCAGCAGGTCGGGTTCCAGGGTCTCGACGGCAAAGAGGGGGATGAGGCCGACGAACGAGCGCAGCCGCAGGGGGAAGCGATGGCCGTCGGGCGTGTGGATGAGGTCGTAATAGAAGCCGTCCTCCTCGTCCCACAACCCATCGTGACCATCCATGCTCTTGTTGATGGCGTCGGCGATGTAGATGAAGTGCTCGAAGAACTTGGTGGCCACATCCTCGTAGGCCGGTTGGTGGCGGGCCAGTTCGAGGGCGATGGCCAGCATATTCAGGCAGTACATCCCCATCCAGGCGGTGCCATCGGCCTGCTCCAGATGCCCGCCCGTGGGCAGGGGAGCGCTGCGGTCAAACACGCCGATGTTGTCCAAACCCAAAAAGCCGCCCTGGAAGACATTGCGCCCCTCGGCATCCTTGCGGTTCACCCACCAGGTGAAATTGAGCAGCAGTTTGTGGAAGACGCGTTCGAGAAAGACGACATCGGCCACCCCCGTGACCTTGCGCGTGATCTTGTAGACGCGCCAGGCGGCCCAGGCATGGACGGGCGGGTTGACGTCGCCGAAGTTCCATTCGTAGGCCGGGATCTGGCCGTTGGGGTGCATGTACCATTCGCGCAACAGCAGCACCAGCTGGCGTTTGGCCCATTCGGGGTCGATGAGCGCCATCGGCAGCATGTGAAAGGCCAGGTCCCAGGCGGCAAACCAGGGATACTCCCACTTGTCGGGCATCGAGAGGACATCGGTATTGAAAAAATGCCCCCAATCGCTGTTGCGCCCGTGGCGGCGGGCGGCGGGCGGCGGCGATGTGGCCGGGTCGCCGTTTAGCCACAACTCGACCGAGTAGTGATAGAACTGCTTGCTCCACAGCAAGCCGGCAAAAGCCTGGCGCTGGACGCGGCGCGCGTCTTCGCCCAGGTCGGGGCGCTGCACCACGGCATAGAACTCATCCGCCTCGGCCCGGCGCTGCTCGAAGATGGCATCGAAATCGGCGAAGGGCGCCTCTAGAGGCCGGTCCGAAAGCCGCACCCACACCTCCTTGCTGCCTCCGGCCGGGATGACGCCCCGGAAGTGCGCCGCCGCCTTGCTCCCTCGCCCCTCAGGATTCACCCGATCCCAGCGCCCCTGCACCACCGCCTCGTGAAAGCCGTCCTTGACGAAGGGACTCTCGTTGCGGACGCCCCAGAGCCGCTCGCTGTTGGTCTCGTTTTCGGTGAAGAGCAATGGCAGCGCCTCCTGCCCGGCTGGATGATGGACATACCACCAGCGGTCGCCCAGGTGCGGCGAGGTGGTGAAGATGGCGTTGGGCGCCACGGTCTGCAAGACCAGCCGCGGCCGGCCATAGCCCCAGCCCCAGGTCTTTCGATACCAGAACTGGGGGAGGATATGCAGCGGGGCCGGGTCGGGGCCGCGATTGATGGCGGTGATGCGGCAGAGGAGGTCTTCCTGACCGGCTTTGGCGTAGTCGATAAAGACATCGAAATAGCGCCCGGCGGCGAAAGCCGATCTCAGGGCGTCGATCAGCTCGAATTCGGGCTGGTCGCGACCGCGGCGCCGGTTCTCGGCCACCAACAGGCCGTAGGGATAGCCGGCTTGGGGGTATTTGTACAGCATCCGGGCGTAGGAATGCGTCGGCGTATTGTCGAGATAGAAGTACTGCTCCTTCACATCCTCGCCGTGGTTGCCTTCTGGCCCGGCCAGCCCAAACAGCCGCTCCTTGAGGATGGGGTCGCGCTCGTTCCACAGCGCCACAGCCAGACAGAGATTCTGAAAGCGATTGCAGAAACCGCCCAGGCCGTCCTCGTTCCAACGGTAGGCGCGACTGCGGGCGTGGTCGTGCGGGAAATCGTTCCAGGCGTCGCCGCTGGCGCTGTAATCCTCGCGCACCGTGCCCCAGGCGCGCTCACTCAGATACGGGCCCCAGTGCTTCCAGTCGGCCCGCCGCGCCTCAGAATCGGCCAGGCGCTGGTGTTCGGCGGTGAGAATGGGCGTCATGGGCTTGCCTCGATGCGGGAACTCCCAGAGATGATGTAGAGATGGCTAGCCAAAGGAATGATACTCGGGCCTGAAACGTGAGGCGTGAAACGTGAAACGTGAGGCGTGAGGCGTGAGGCGGGAGGCGTGAAACGTGAGGCGTGAGGCGTGAGGCGGGAGGCGGGAGGCGTGAGGCGGGAGGCGTGAGGCGGGAGGCGGGAGGCGGGAGGCGTAAAACGTGAGGCGGGAGGCGGGAGGCGTGAGGCGTAAAACGTGAGGCGTGAGGCGTGAGGCGTGAAAATCGCCGACGTTTTCTCACGTTTCACGTTTCACGCATCACGTTTCACGGTTTACGACCTTCATAACAAATCAACCTGGCGGTCGATCAATATATTGGCGGGCCGTCAGCCGAACAGCCCGGCTGCCAGCCAGTAGTGGGCGTAGAAGTCCGGCCAGAAGACCTGCGAACGCTCGGCCAGCCGCTGCTTCTCGGCCCCGACAATCCAGTACACCAGGTCGCTCTGGCTCATCTCCAGCCCGAACTCCTCACGCAGAGGCGGCTGCAGGTGGGCAGCGTACCACAGCGGCCATTCGGGGTCGTAGCCATCGGTTTCGAGATAGGCGCGATGGTGGGCCTTGCCGGTTTCAAGTAGCAGGGCGCTCAGGCGTGCAGCCTGGGGGTGGGGTTCCATGGCCAGGGCGGAGAGGGTGGGGGGGGTCAGGATGGGTTCATGGTCAGGATCGGCGCCAGCATCACCAGGGCGATGACCATCGCCCACACAGCCGGGGCTGACGTTGACAGTTGTTCTTTGCGCTGGGCGATGCGGGCCGCACGCACCTGCCGGCGGGGAATCCACCACGGATTATAGTGCGCTTCGAGCAGATGAAAGGTCACGCCCAAACCGGCGCCATACAGCAAATGCCCGATCAGGCTGGCGATCAGACCCGCAGCCACGGCCAACGACCATTGCGGCGGCTTGCCCAGTAGGATGGGCATGAGCGTGAGGGGACCGAGAATCCACCAGAAAAAGCCATAGGATAGACCCCACCCCAAGCCCGACCCGAAATCATAGCTCTGACGCTGGAATAGTAGACCATAGCTGGCGCCGATCAGGATGGAGATGACCAGGTGAACGATCAGGCCGGTCCACGGCGACGTGGCGTCGATCAGACTGGCGACGGCCGGCAAAAAGCCGATCTGCACCATGATGATGGTAAAAAGCAGCCCACCCACCACGCCCGCGACCACACCCCGTCCCAACGCCCTCAAACCGCGCGCGCCGGCGCCCTCATTTTGCAGATCACCAGCGATGTCGGTGAAGAGGATGCGCGCCAGCTCGCCCAGCCAACGGTAGAACAGGCCCAAGGCCGCACCCAGGAGCAAGAAGCCCGGCAGAAAGGCGAAACTCGAACGGGCGTCGTCAAGCGACCAAGCGAGGTGGCCATCATAAAGCAAAGGGATCAGCGTTTGTGCGCCTGCCACCCACCAGATGAAACCATAGACGAGGCCGCGCGCCAAGCCAACACCGCCGCTGGCTCCGGCCAAAGGATAGAGAAGCGCGAAGGTCAGACCGGCAAGCAGGCCGGTCGCTATCAGCAGCACCCAACCCACCCAGGCAGAGGGCTGGTGCATCATCATGGCAAAGGCCAGCAACTGGCCCTGATCGTCGAGCAGAGCGCCCACCAGCCAGGCCGCCAACAGACCGGCTGCCGCCCCGCGCAGCAAGCCGCCGCTGGCGATGCCCCGGCTTGCGCGGCTGTGGTCGCGCCGCAGCCAGGCCAACGCCAGCGAAGTGGCGGTCCCGTACCACAAATAGGCGACGAGAAAAGGAAAGGCAGACTGAGCCGCGCTCAGGTTCCAGTGCAACCCCTGGCCCCACAGCAGCGGCAGCGCGGTGAGGGGGCCGAGGAACCACAAGGCCACGCCGTAAGCCAGACCCCAGTACAGCATTTCGCCCGCTTCCGGGCGCTGCTGCCAGACCAACAGGCCGAAGCCGGCGCCAACCAGAGCGGCCATCAGCATGTGGAAGCCAAATCCAACCAGAGGAGAGGCGGCCCCAACCCAGGCTGCGATCTCGGGCAGAAGACCGAGCAATGCCAGCGCCGCCCCAGACAACAGGCCGCCAACCAGACCTGCCAGGGCGCCGGACAGCACGATGCGGCGCGAGAGTGGGGAATTTACGTCTGTCTTCATCGTTGTCGATCCGTGTCCACTTGGGTTGGGGGAAGATGATTTGCATCGTCGGTGAGGACGATATCTCGGGGGAAGAAGAGGTCGATCGTCCAATCCAGCGCCACTCGCAGCTTCTTCTCAGCGCCCGGCAGTTTGCTCCAGTAGATCGAGCGCCACATGATCCAGGCCAACAGACCGGAAAAACGCCGACCGCGAATCTCGGCCACGGCCGTGCGCGTGCCCAACGAAGCCAACAAACCGATGGCCTGAAAGCGGAAGGGTTTGGGTGGCTTGCCAGCCAGCACGGCAGCGATGTTGTCGGCCACGGCCTTGCCCTCGCGCAGGGCGTGTTGGGCCGTAGGTGGATAGAAGCCACCCCCATCGAAAGGCGTGGGGATAGCGGCGGCGTCGCCAATGGCCCAGACGTTGGTCAAACCCTGCACCCGCATGGCGCCATCGGTGAGCACGGCGCCGCGGGCATCGTGCTCGCAAGGCAGGGTTTGCAGGATGGGAGGTGGTTGACTTCCGGCCGTCCAGATCAGGGTGCGGGTGGGCAGAGGCTGGCGCCCCTTGAACAGCACCGCCGAAGGAGTGGCCCCCGCCACACGCACCTCCAACATGAACTCGATCCCCCGCGCCGCCATCTTCGCCCGGGCATACCCCGCCAGCTTCTCGCTCAGTTCGGGCAGGATGCGGTCGCGCGAATGAATCATGACGAAGCGCGGTTCATCTGGGTCGATGTTAGGGTAGTAGCGCAAAATGCTGTGCACCATGTCGTGCAGGGCCGCCAACATCTCGGTTCCGGCAAAGCCGGCGCCGGCCACGACGAAGGTAAGCATGGCGCGTCGTTCGGCTTCGTCTGCTTCGACGTCGGCGCGCTCCAATTGCGTGATGACGTGGTTGCGCAGGCGGCTGGCGTCGGCAAGCGTCTTCAGGGGTAATGAATGGGCCTGGAGGCCGGGTAAACCATAATAATTGGCCACCGACCCCACCGCCAGCACCAAGTGATCATAGACGATCGTCTGGGAAGGTGCGCCGGCATGGGCGCGCACGTTGACAGTCCGGGCTGCGGCATCGATGACCTCGGCCGTAGCGTGAATGACCTGGGTGTCGGGGATGGCGGCCCGCAACGGGGCGCTGATGTGCTGAGCCTCAAGTTCGCCTGAAGCAACCTCGGAGAGCATGGGTGTATGCAGAAGATAGTTGCTTTGGCTGACCAAGGTCACCTCGACGCCGGGAAAGCGGCGCAGGATGTGTTCGAAGCGTTGGGCGGCGCTCAGTCCGCCGTAGCCGCCGCCCAAAATGACGATGCGGGTGGCCAGCGTGGTGGTCGCGTCGGTCTCGATTTCGGGCGCCGGAAAGCGCCGCAGATAGCCGGCAACGAAAAGGTGTGAGAGGAAGCCAAGCAACCCGCCAAAAGATAGATACCCCAGCAACAAGGAATAGCTGCTGGCTGCCTCGGCCAACGACCAGGTCGGCCCGCGTCCCATTGCCAGCGGCGTCAGCGTGAGCGGGACGATGATCCACCACACCAAGCCAAGCATGAGGCCATGGCTGATAGCGGCGGCGTGGCCCCGCGGCTGAAAGCGAAAAAGGGCGCCAAAGGCCGCCCCGACCAACGCTGAGACACCCAAATGCAGCACCAGCCCTGCCCCCAACGCTGGCAAGCCCACCAAACCGGAGAACTGCGCCATCATCACCTGCGTCTGCATGGCCCAACCCAGGGCAAGCCCGGCCAGTAGACCGGCCAGCGCGCCGGCTAGTGCATCACGACGAAGGCTGGACATGACGGCTCCTGCTAAACCAACCCGCGCTGGCGGGCGGCGTGAAGAACGGCGATAACGGTCATGCTGTCGCGGATCTCGCTGGCAAGCACCATCGCCAGCACCTGGTCGAACGGCAGGATGCCGACTTCCAGAAACTCGGTCTCATCGGGCTTTGCCTCCACCTGGCTCAGATTGCGGCCCAGGTAGAGATGGGCGACCTCGCGCATAATGGCTTTGGAGGTGTAGTAGGTGCTGAGCGGCTGCAGGTCGGCGGCATCGTAGCCGATCTCTTCGCGCGTCTCGCGGCGGGCGGCCTCCTCCAGGCTCTCGTCCGGCTTCACCCCGCCGGTCGGCATCTCCCAGCGCTGGCCCTCGCCGAAGACATAGCGATACTGGCGCACCATGACGACATGATCGGCGTCGATGAAGGGCAGGACGCCCACACACGGTTTGCATTCCACCACGCCGTAGATGGTCGTTTTGCCGTTGGGC
Source organism: Caldilineales bacterium (assembly GCA_019695115.1). GTDB lineage: Bacteria > Chloroflexota > Anaerolineae > J102 > J102 > SSF26. The sequence goes on from JAIBAP010000072.1 coordinate 22,787, forward strand.
ATCTCGGCCACGTCTTCGCGCAGCCGCGTCCACGGGTTTTCGTAGACCAGACGGGAGGAGAGGGTTTTCCAGGGCAGGATGGACATGGGAGGGTCAAAATGCGGAGTCGAGCACGCCCACGTGCGAGTTCGCGGCGATCAAAAATCTAACGGTAGAAATCGATCCAACGGATCTCGAAGGCCCCGCCGGCGGAGGCCAGGAGGTCGGGCGGGAGCAGCACATCGAAGTAGCCATCGCCGAGACTCACATCCAGCCACAGCGGGCTGGCGGGCGAGAGTGACTGCCCGGCGGCATCGACCTGGCGCAGCGTCCGCTCCGGCACGCTGCTGATCGAAAGCTGCACCACGGCCTCGCCGGTCTTCAGCGTCAGTTCTTCCAGCCCGGCCAGATGCAGGCGCAGGAGCACAGGCTCCGGCCACGCCCCGGCCATCAGGCTCACCCGACCGGAGCCGATCCCGGTCGGGCTGGTGAGATCGAGCAGCGCCGACCAACTCGCGCCCGCTTCGTTCTGACGAAACGAGAGCACGATCTCGTCGCTCTCGGCAGCGGTGGTGATGCTGATCTCCGGCGGCGGCGTCATACGTTGGCGGACGCCGATGCAGCCTGCCAGCAGGAGTAGTGCGACCAGGGCAAGAGGGAGGCGAGGAGGTGGCATCAGGCGGAAGAAACCATCGAAAACGTGAGACGGGAAACGTGAAGGCGAAATGACTTTGCGCCCGACTTCACGTTTCACGCGTCGAAGCGGCGGCGGGTGGGGAGGGCCGTCGCTGGCGAAACGACTTTGCGCCCGACTTCACGTTTCACGCCTCACGTTTCACGCCTCACGTTTCACGCCTCCTCTCAGCGCCAGCTCAATACAAGAACATCGGCTTGCCCTCGACATGGGCGACCTTGGGCCGGTATTCTTTGCTGTCGTAGAACTCATCGACATCGACGCGCTTGATGCCGCGCGTGGTGTAATCGGCGGCGACATGGGTGTAGCGACCTTCGCGCAGGGCTACCATGCGGCCGGTGACGCCGCGCGCAGCCAGGCCGACGGCCAACGAGCCGTAGTTGGCCGCCACGATGCGGTCGAGGGCGTCGGGCGCGCCGGAGCGCATCAGGTAGGCGAGTTGCTGGTAGATGATATTCTGGCCGGTGATCCCCTTGAGCGCCTCGGACGTGGCCAGGCCGATCCCGCCCAGTTTCTTGTGCCCGTAGGCATCCTCTTCGCCGTATTCGTGGATCTGACCCGCGATCATCGTCGCCCCCTCGGAGATGGTGACGATGCAGTAATTGCTGGGGTTGCGGGCCTTGTCTTCCATCAGCAGGCGCGAGAGTTTCTCCACGTCGAACGGCACTTCCGAGATGATGGCGCGGTCGACGCCGGCGCAGTAGGCGCTGATGAGCGAGGTCTCGCCCGAATTGCGCCCGAAAAGCTCCACCACGCCGATGCGCTCGTGCGAGCCGACCGAGGTGCGCAGGTTGGTGATGAGATCGACCGAGCGGGTGACGGCGGTGCTGAAACCGATGCAGTAATCGGTGCCGAAGACGTCGTTGTCCATCGTCTTTGGGATGGAAACGACTGGGAAGCCCTCGGTGTGGATGCGGGCGCCGTAGCTGAGGGTGTCATCGCCGCCGATGGGGATGAGGACATCAACCTGCAGATCGCCGAGCGTCTGCAGCACCTTCTTGGTGATATCGAGATTGCCCTTGCTGTTGGTCGGGTAGTCGGCGGGGTCGAGAAAGGCGGGCAGGTCGTTGGCGCGGACATTGCTGGGTTGCGTGCGGGAGGTGTGCAAGAAAGTGCCACCGAAGCGATCGACGGTGCGCACCCGGTTCTTGTCCAGCTCGATCACCCACTGGCCCCAGCTTTCGGGGTCATCGTGCCGGTAGTTGAGCGGCCCCGCCCACCCACGGCGAAAGCCCAACACGCGCCAGCCTTCGTCGATGGCGCGATTGACAACTTGTTTGATGCAGGGATTGAGACCGGGAACATCGCCGCCCCCGGTCAAGACAGCCAGTGTTTTCTTGGCAGACATGGTGCTCCTCGATGAGAAAAGAATGATTGTGTCATTTATACACAAAGAAGGCGCGCTTGGCAAACGAGATCACGCCTTGCCCAGGACGGCGGCCAGCAGGGCCATGCGGATGAACATGCCGTTTTCCATCTGCCGGAAGTAGGCGGCGCGCGGGTCCTGATCGACGGCATAGGAGATCTCACCGACGCGCGGCAGGGGGTGCATCAGGGCCATGTTCGGCTTAGCGTGCGTCATCAGCGCCGGATCGACGACGTAGTGATCCTTCACGCTTTCGTACACGGCCAGATCGGTGAATCGCTCCTTCTGGACGCGGGTCACGTACATCACATCGACATCGGCGATGACCTCGTGCACATCCTCGACCTCGCTGGCCTTCAGCCCGCGCGCCCGCGCTTCGGCCACCATGTCGGCGGGCAGGCGCAGGATGTCGGGCGCGACGAAGAAGAATTCGGTGTCGTAGAAGCTGAGCAGCCGGGTGAGGCTGTGTACCGTGCGCCCGTATTTCAGGTCGCCGACCATCGCCACCTTCAGCCCATCCAGCCGCCCCAACTCCTCCCAGATGGTGAAGAGATCGAGCAGGGCCTGGGTGGGGTGTTCGCCGACGCCGTCGCCGGCGTTGATCACAGGCTTCTGGGCGTAGTCGGCGGCGATTTGGGCCGAACCGACTTCGGGATGGCGCAGGACGATGATGTCGGCGTAGCATTCGAGCGTGCGCACGGTGTCGGGCAGCGATTCGCCCTTGGAGACCGAGGAATAGTGGACTTCGTTGATGGGGATGACGTTGCCGCCCAGCCGCAGCATGGCCGCCATGAAGGAGGAGGCGGTGCGGGTGCTGGGTTCGTAGAACAGGTTGGCCAGGACTTTGCCGCTGAGCAGGTCGGCCGAGCCGAAGCGGCGGACGAGGGTGCGCATCTCGTCGGCGACGCTGAAGATGTAGGCCAGTTTGTCGCGGCTGAATTGGCGCACCGAGAGGACGTCTTTGCCAAAGAAGCCGTTGTCGATCTTGTCAGCAGGTTGGGCGGTGCGGAGGGAATGGGCTTTGGTCATAGTTGATGGCCGATTTTGGATGGCGAAAGGAGAAATGACACGAATGGGAGAAAAACAGATAAGATTTTGATTCTACAATCGCATTTGTGAACAAAGCCCCAAACACAAAAACTCAAAGGTCACGAAGATAACACAAAAAGGGCAGAAGATATGGCTTCGTGCTTTCTTTGTGATCTTCGTGTCTTTGTGTTAACGACAGTTGGATCGGTAATGACACAAATGGGGAAACACAGATGGGTTTGGTTGGTTTCCTTATTCGCCTCCACAAAGGACGTGGCCGGAACCAGGGGAAGCGAGGATGTCGCCATCGTCGAAGACCTCGCGACCGCGCAGGACGACGCGCTGCACCCGGCCGCGGGCGGGCATCCCCGCAAAGGGACTCCACCCGGCCTTCGTGCGCCAGCCGGTAGTGGGAAAATCGTAGCGGGCCTCGGCATCCACTTCGATGAAGGTATCGGGCGAGGTGGGCAGGTTGTAGATGCGGGCGGCGTTGCTGTGCATTTTGGCGATGAGATCGTCCAGGCTCAGGCGGCCTTCGCTTACGGCCAGCAGCATGAGGGGGAGGGCGGTTTCCAGGCCGGGGACGCCGGGCGGGGGATTCTCACCTTTTTTTTCGGCCAGGGTGTGGGGGGCGTGGTCGGTGGCGATGCAATCGACCACAGCCAGATTGTCCCACAGGGCCTGGCGGTCGGCTTCGCTGGCGAGGGGCGGCTTCATCTGGCCAAGCGGGCCGAGGCGGGGCAGATCGGCCTGGCTGAGGTAGAGATGGTGGGGCGTGACCTCGCAGGTGACCTGCTGCCCGGCTTGTTTGGCGCGGCGGATGAGATCGATCTCGCTGCGCAGACTGACGTGGACGACATGGAGCCGCTGGTGATAGAGAGATGCCAGGGCCAGGCAGGCGGCCAGCATGGCGTCTTCGGCGTGGACGGCGATGGGGCCAGGCCCGCGCCAGGCGGCGAAGTAGGCGGCCAGGGTTTCCAGGCGCTCGATGCGCAGGCTGCCAAAGGTTTCGGAGACGTAGATTTTGAGGCCGCAGGCCCTTGCTCCGGCCGCGGCAACGGCGGCGGGCGAGGCGTCGTTGACGGCGCCAACAAAAAACCCGACATCGCAAACAGCTTTGGCTGCTGCCAGTCGGGTCTTTTCGGCCAGCCGCTCGGCGTCGGCCGTGGGCGGGCGGGTGTTGGGCATATCCAGCACGGCGGTGAAGCCTCCGGCCAGGGCGGCGCACGTTCCAGAAAGGAGGTCTTCCTTGTGGGTCAGGCCAGGTTCGCGCAAGTGGACGTGAGGGTCGATGAGGCCGGGGAGGCGAAGGGGGGACATGCAGGCTCCACAAAAAACCCGCTGGGGGCGGCTTCATTGCCTCCGGCGGGCGCATGAAAGAAGTGTAGCATGGTGGCGGGAGGTGGGCAAACTGCCGGGTTGCAGTGTTGCAGTTGAACCGCACCCGGTTGCAGTGCGACTCATTTGCAGAGGGAAGTCCAATGTGGAAGATGATTTGACAACCTAAAGCGAATGGCTATACTCGTGCCAGATTCGAGTTTCGCCCTATTCCCCCCTTTTCTCGCCCCCCGCCCTGGCCAGACCCTGGCCGACATCGTCCTTCAGCGAGGCGCCTATGTACCCCCCCCCCCGAATATCGTAAGGTGAATCACCTGATCAACCTGCTGGTGGTGATCAGCTTGTTGTTGGGCAGCGCCACGCCGGGGTTGGCGTTCGGCGGTGTGGGGCAGAGTAGGACAGCGAGCGG
>JAIBAP010000073.1 GCA_019695115.1 Caldilineales bacterium
TCCTGCTGCACCTCCAGCGGCGGAAGAGGGATTTGGAACTCACCCAGAGATTTCGCGTTGATACCGGCTTGACCCACCCAGCGCGTTGCGCGCTCCCCGAACAACCCTTTGCGCCAAGCACTGTGAAGGATGAGCGCAAGGAAACGAGGAACACACAAGTCTGGATTTGCGCGAATGCGGGTCATGTGATTCGAAAATCCGCCACGCAGTGGCGCTTCGATCAGACACGTCTTCCCAACCAGTTCCGCGCTGTTCGTGTTGTTGAAAAGAACGTCCCCAACCTCAAGGCTATAGTCCTCGCGCCCTTCATAGTCCTTTTCCGAAATGAACTTCATGCCTTCAGAAACGAACTGGCCGTCTTCATTGATGTTCATTGGGCGGACGTGAGGCACGCCAACCGTGTCCACAGACGACTGACCACTGGCAAAGCCTGCACGCAGGTCGAGTGCGACATCATTGATCGCTCGGAAAGGGAACTTGGTCAGCGCCACACCGTTCTCCCGATACCTCTCGCCACTCAAATTGTAGTCACCATTCGCCGCGATCTTCTCCTTTGGCACAACCAGCCCGAGCGCCGGCTGGAAGTCCTCCAGCGACTCCCGCGCCCGCAGGCGGCGCAGGTACTCGGCGATCTCGGCCCGGGCCTGCGGCAGGTCGTCCTTGTCGATGGGCCGCCGCTGCGCGCCCAGGCCGAAGCCGTCGTGCTCGACCTTGAAGAAGGCGATGCTGCCGGTCTGCTTTGCCAGCGCCTTGTCCAAGATGAGAATCGAGGTCTTGACGCCCGAGTAGGGGTTGAACACGCCCGCCGGCAGGGAGACGACGGCGACCAGGTGCTGCTCCACCAGCAACTTGCGAAGCTGCTTATACGCCGTCTGGCTCTGGAAGATGATCCCCTCGGGCACGATGATGCCGGCGCGGCCGGCCGGCGTCAGGTGCTCGGCCATGTAGTCCACGAAGAGCACCTCGCTGCGCTTGCTCTGCACCGAGAAGCGGTTGTGCGGCTTGATGCCGCCCTTGGGCGACATGAAGGGCGGGTTGGCCAGGATCACGTCGGCGTACTCGTTCCAGCGCTCCTGGCTGGTCAGCGTGTCGTACTCGTGGATGTGCGGGTCGCTGAAGCCGTGCAGGTACAGGTTGACCAGCGACAGGCGCACCATGTCGGGCGAGATGTCGTAGCCCTTGAAGTTGGCGGCCAGCCGGCCGCGCTCGTCGGGCGTCAACGTGCTGTGGCCGTCCTGGTCGGTGTTGGCCCGCAGGATGTGCTTGTAGGAGGAGATCAGGAAGCCGGCCGTGCCACAGGCCGGGTCGAGCACGGTCTCGGTCTTCTTGGGGTCCACGATCTCAACCATGAAGTCAATGATGTGGCGCGGGGTGCGGAACTGCCCGGCGTCGCCCTGGCTGCCCAGCACCGAGAGCAGGTACTCGAAGGCGTCGCCCAGCCGCTCCGAGTGGTCGTACTCGAACTCGTCGATGATCTTGAGAAAGGCGCGCAGGGTCTCCGGGTCGCGATAGGGTAGGTAGGCGTTCTTGAAGATGTCGCGGAACAGGGGCGGGATGCCAGGGTTCTCAGGCATCTTGGCGATGGCCTCGGCGTAGAGGTTCAGCGTCTCGAAGCCGCCCAGGCCGGAGCGCATGAGCCTGGCCCAGCCGTAGCGAGCGAACTCCCCGGCGAAGAAGGCCCGTGTGCCGCCCAGTTCTTCGCTCTCCAGGTCCATGTCATCCATGAACTTGTAGATCAGGGCGATGGTGATCTGCTCGACCTGGCTCTTGGGGTCGGGCACCTTGCCCACGAGGATGTCGCGGGCGGTGTCAATGCGGCGCTTGGTGTCGGTGTCGAGCATGGGTTTCCTTTATTTTTTGGTGGTCGGGGCAGGCTTGGCGGGCGGGGTGACCACCGGGCCAGATGCGCGTTTCTGGCTGCGGATGCGGTAAAGTCGTTCGGTGAAGCCGCCTTCATTTTCGAAGGCGGTGGCCTGGGCGGCGAGTTGGCGGCCCAGAAGGCTGCATGCCACAGCGATGAGCACCAGTGCGGCGTTGGCTGCAATCTCGGGGTAGGTGGGCGTTGTGGACAGCGTGGACAGTCTGGACGAGCTCAGCGCGCTGAGTCCACTCCGTCCACCATGTCCACCGTCGTACACCTCCTTTACCCAGCGCGCTACATCGTCAGCAGTAACACACCGGCGGTCAATGAGATCCTGCCTGCGAGGATCACTTCGTTCCCAGAGCGGCAATCCTCTCTGCCTCAAAAAATCCTCATAATCCAGCTTCAACTCCTCCAAACTGGCCCGCGCCACATTGGTCAGCTTCAGCTCCATCTTCTTCGAAGTCCCCGAAGCCTGGCTTCCTTCGGCGATGTTCTGCACCCCCGAACGCGCCGCCTGGACCATCTGATCGTGGGTGCGGCTGCGCTTTTCGATATAGCGGTCGCAGAAGCGGACCGTGACATCATACACCAGTTGCGCCACCTGAAAACTCTTGAGGTTTCGGTAGCCGCCATGCTTTGGGATCAACGCTTCATTGTCTGTCATGATGCCCATTCTCTACGCGGCAAACTGATTGAGCGGCACATAATCCTTGATGTACTCAGGGATCAATGTGCGATACCTCTCCGGCACGGCCCGGAGGTCGCGCGTCGAGAAGACAGGGTTGGTGGCCAGGTCCGTAAACCGGCGGCGATCAACGCTCTCGCGCACATAGCCGTTGCTGACGTAGGCCTTGAAATAGTGTCTGATGGCCGGGATGGCCGCAGGCGACGCTGGCACGTGGTCGGCCACGAACTTGGCGAATTCCTCCTCCAGCAGTTCATCCTTGCTCTTGAAGCGCGGGATCAGGCCGAAGACGTTCTCAAGGATCTCGCGCAGGCTGACGCGCCGGTCCACCGCCGCGGCCTTGCGCAGCTTGTCGAGGGTGTAGTACTCCTCCGGTCTGTCAAAGAGCTGGCGATGGACGTAGTCCACCGCGCGGTCCCACTGGCCGGCCTCAACAGCCTCCACGATGACCGGGTCCTCGCGCACGGCCTCCCCGAAGCGCTCGAAGAACATGCGGTCAATCTTCATGCCTTCGAGGCCGATGGTCTCCTCGCGCACCGAGGCCAGGATGTCGGCGCCGAGGTGTTCGTAGGTTCCTTCATAAACCACCGGGCCGGCGTCTCCGCCGTCTCCCGGTCGCCGGCTGGAAGGGACCGGCAGCTTGAGCACCTCGTCGTAGTTGAACCCGGTCTCGAAGTACTCGCAGTTGGCGAAGAAGTCGAAGAGCTTGAAGCCGGCCTTCTGGGGCTGCACGACGCCCGCCCGGATCGCGTCGTCGAAAAGCTGCTCCCGGAAGTCGTGCTTGCGCGTGCCGCGGCCCTTGATCTGGATGAAATCGGTGGGCGAGAAGATGGGGCGGAAGAGGCCGAGGTTGAGGATGTCGGTGCAGTCGTAGCCGGTCGTCATCATGCCCACGGTCACGCAGACGCGCGCCTTGCTGGTCTTGTAGGCGGGGAGGAAGTTGCCCGAGCCAAGCAGGTTGTTGTTGGCGAAGTTGATGGTGAACTGCTGGGCATCGGCCACCGAGGACGTCACCTGCACGGCGAAGTCCGACTGGTACTTGCCGGGGAACATGCGGTCGGCGATCTGGTTGAAGACCTGCGCCAGCTTGGCCGCGTGGTTCTGGCTGACCGCAAAGACGATGGACTTGCCGATCTCGCCGCTGACCGGGTCACGCAGCGCGTTTTCCAGGAAAGTCTTGCAGAAAAGCAGGTTGGTGGCCTCGGAGAAGAAGCGCTTCTCGAACTCTCGCTGCCTGAAGGCTTCCTGCTGGTCCTCGCCGGCGTCGTCGGTGAAGGAGACGATGAAACCCTCCTCCGAGAGCAGCTCCGTGGTGATCTCCGTGCGTGCATCCACCACGGTCGGGTTGACCAGGTAGCCGTCGCGAACGCCATCGAGCAGCGAATAGCGGAAGGTCGGCTGGCCGCTTTCGCAGCCGAAGGTGCGGTAGGTGTCCAGCAGCAGCCGGCGCTCGGCCTCGCGCGGGTCGCGGGCGCCAGGGTTGGCCCCGTCGAAGCGGCGCAAGTAATCGCGCGGCGTGGCGGTCAGGCCCAGCTTGTAGCCGATGAAGTAGTCGAATACGGCCCGGGCGTTGCCGCCGATGGAGCGGTGCGCTTCGTCCGAGATCACCAGGTCGAAGTCAGTGGGCGAGAAGAGGCGCTGGTACTTGTTGTTGAAGAGCAGCGACTGCACCGTGGTGACGACGATCTCGGCCCGCCGCCAGTCGTCGCGGTTTTCCTTGTAGATGACCGTCTGGAAGTCGGCCGAGAGCAAGCCGGCAAAGGCCTTCTTGGCCTGGTCTTCCAGCTCCAGCCGGTCCACCAAAAAGAGCACCCGCCGGGCGTTGCCGGAGCGCAGGAAAAGCTTCACCACGGCGGCGGCCGTCAGCGTCTTGCCGGTGCCGGTCGCCATCTCGAAGAGGAAGCGATCCTTGCCCTCCCGCAGCGCGGCCTGCAACTGATGGATGGCTTTGAGTTGGTAGGGGCGCAGGAAGCGCAACTTGTTGGCCTGGATGTAGGCCGGGCGCTCGGCCTCGTTCTTCCAGCCCGCCTCGGATTGGTAGGTCGGGCGCTGGGTCAGGACGATGTAGTCCGCCTCGACGCGTTCCTCCACCAGGCGCTGCGGGTTCGGCGTGACCTGCTTGTAGCCGGCCACCGAGTCCGGGGTCGGAAACGAGGTGATGACGTAGGGATTGCCCCGCTCCAGGTCCCAGAAGTAGTGCAGGTTGCCGTTGGAGAGGATGACAAAGCGGCAGTTCTGCGAGCGGGCGTACTTGCGGGCCTGCTCCTTGCCGGCCAACGGGTTCTTGTCCTCCGCCTTGGCCTCCAGAACGATCAGCGGGAAGCCGCGGGCATCGAGCAGCAAAAAATCAACGAAGCCGCGTGCGGCCTTCTCGAAATCCTCGCCCAGCGCGGCGAGGTCGGCGGGCTTGATGGCAACGGCCGGCTCGAGCCGGATGTTGGCCGGGGCGCCCTCCTGGGGGAAGAAACGCCAGCCGGCGGCTTCGAGCAGCTTGTTGATCTTGATGCGGGCTGTGGCTTCCTTCTCAGACACTCAGGCTCCTCGTTCAACGAAGATGGTAGTCATGCGGCCCAACGGGGCGGCGGGTGAGCCGCACGCAGCGAAGGTGCGCAGCGGCAACCCGGACGACAGCGTCGAGTATACCACCTTTCCAAACGCCACGCAGAGGCATGAGATGCCAGATGGGACGCCTCGTCGAAAATTGAATCTACCTGACGAAGCCCGGCCTCGAGTCGAATGATCCCTCGCTTCCCTCTGGTACCCCTCACACCGTGATCTTCAACAGCGGCGCGCCCTCGATCAGTTCAATCGCCAAAAGCCCGGCGTGCTCGATGATCTCTCCCCCAGCCTTGCGCGCGGCCACGTAACCCTGGAGCGCCGCCGCCGCCTGGCCGCCTTGCACGTAGCTGGTGATGGCCTGGTTGATGTCGTTCTTCAACTGAACCGCATGGATGCTGCGCAGGGCGGCGGCAGGCTCGCGCCTGCCAACACCTATCTCCCCGCCCGGCGATCTTCACAGGTATTCCCCTGGCGGCTGCATCGCCTGCTGCAATTCGCTCACAAAAACGGGCAGATGGATGCCATAAACGGCGGTAACGTCGGCCAGAGTCTCGAAGGGCGACATGGTGCAGCCCACGCAGGCCATATGGCGGCGCAAGAACACGGGGATGGCCTGAGGCCAGCGCGCCAGCAAGTCGGCCACGGTCAACTCAGTCAGAGAAGGGTTCGTCATCGTGGTCTCCATTTCTCTGCCAGTATAGCCGGCGCGGCGGCTTCCTTCTTTGCGCTGGCGCAAACAGCCGGGGCAGCGGGCTAGGGGTGCGGGAGTGGGGGCGGGGGCAGGTCCTCGGCGATGGCCACCAGGCCGTGGGGGAAGCGGATGAGGATGCGCTGGCGGCCTGACTCGATCAGCCCCTGCCGCTCCCAGCCGCTGAGGATGCGGCTGACGGTGAAGAGGGTGGCGCCGGTCATCTCGGCCAAATCCTCGCGCGAGAGGGGGAAGTCGATCAGCACGCCCCCTTCCACCCGGCGTCCAGCCTGGCGAACCAGGCGCAGCAGCGCTCGCGCCACCCGCCGCTCCACCCGCTCTGTGGCCAGCTCGCGGTAGCTGTCCTGCAAGGTTTGCAGCTGGCCGGCCAGCAGTTGCAGCGCGTTGAGGGCCAGCCGCGGGAACTGCTCCATCAGCCCGGTCAGCGTGCGCTCTTCCCACCCCAGCGCCGTGCAGTCCTCCACCGCCCGCGCCGAGGCGGGATAAGTCGCCCCCGCCAGCAAGGCCACGCCACCGCAAATCTCGCCGGGGGTGACGAGCCGCAGCAGCACCTGTTGACCTTCGGGCGTGACTTGCAGGATGCGCATGCGGCCCGTTTGCAGCAGGTAGAGGGTCGCAGCCGGGTCGCCCTGCTCGAAGAGAAAGCTGTCGCGCGGGAGCTTGCGCGTCCGCGCCGCCCGCAGCACCTCGTGGATTTGCGCCGCGCTCAAGCCGCGGAAAAGGGGGCTCTGCTGCAGTTCCTCTGCAAAGGTCGTCGCCAGTCGTGAGCTATCTGCCATGCCTGTCATCGTCCATCGATCTCGCCCGGAGCACAGGCAAGGGTGATGGGGTGTTGTACAACGGAATGCGCCGTTTGGCAAGTCGACCTCACGGCTCTCCGGCCCGAAACTAGACCACGATGCAACTCACAGTCTATGGAGTTTGGCAGATCGCATATTCATAGCTATACTACCCAGTATAGAACTTTGTCCACGACGCCTCGTGACTCGATTCTGAGCACGGGCCGCCTCAACGCCGAAAAGGAGCGCCATCCGGCCGTGCCAAAAGCCAGCCGCCAAGCTATCACAGCCGATAGCATCCTGATGCCGGTGCCGGTCAACGAAAACACCGAACGCATCTTCGCGCAAGCCTGGGCGATGTTTCAGCAGTACGGCTTTCGCGGCACATCCCTCGACGAGCTCTGCCACCGCTGCGACCTGACCAAGCCCACGCTGTATCACTACTTTGGCAACAAGGAGATGCTCTACGTTCACGTCATGCTGCGCCAACTGCAAGGCTATCGCGCCGTCTTGGAGGCCGCTCATCCTTTGCGGCGCCGGCTGGCTGACCTGGCAGAGGCCATCCTGGGCGCGTTCGATACCGATATCAACAGCATGATGCGGGACATGGAGCATGTCGAAGATGCCAGGTTGCACGAGGTAATGGCGCAAGCCTTCCGCCGCGAGCTGTTCGAGCCGTTGGCGCGGGCCCTCGGCCAGGACATGCCGGCGGCGACGCAGTCCGGCGGTCAGGCCGAATTCTACGCCTGGGTCTTTCTCGGTCTGGTCAACACCTTCGTGGGCCGCCGCACGCGCAACCGATCCCGCCAGTTCACCGCTGATCCCCACCTGTTGGCCCCGCAGTTGGTGGATTTCTTTTACCACGGGGCGCACGAACTCACACAAGGAAAGGAGTAGTGAATGTCTGAAGCGATTTCCCCGGCCGCACCCGCGGTCAACCGTCCCACCCGGCGCCAATGGCTGACCCTGCTGGTGCTCAGCCTGGGCCTGGCCATTGTTATCATCGACGGCACGATCGTCAATGTCGCTATCCCGTCTATCCGCGCCGAGTTCAACGCCACCCTACAGCAGTTGGAATGGGTCAATTCGATCTATGCCCTGGTCTACGCGGCGTTGATCGTCACCTGGGGGCGCATCGGCGATCAAATTGGTCGCAAGCTCATCTTCATCATCGGCGTGGCGGCTTTCGTCGCCGGTTCGCTCATGGCGGGGGCTGCGCCCAGCATTGGCTTCCTGATCCTGGCGCGCGTGGTGCAGGGATTGGGCGCCGCCATGACCAGCCCTTCGACCCTGTCCATCGTATCGGCCACGTTCACCGGGCGGGCGCGCGGGATTGCTTTTGGCGTCTGGGGCGCGGTGGCCGGGGCCTCGGCGGCCCTGGGGCCGCTGCTGGGCGGCTGGTTGACCACCAATGCCACCTGGCGCTGGGCCTTCTACATCAATCTGCCCATCGGCATCATTGCCGTGGCCGGCGCCTTCCTTCTGATCCAGGAATCGCGCGACGCCGGCAAGCGGCTGACTTTCGACATCCCGGGCATTCTGCTGACGGCCCTCGGTGTTGGCGCCATCACTTTTGCCCTGATCGAGGGGCAGACCTATGGCTGGCTACAACCGAAGCGGCCCTTCGCCCTGGGCAACTGGACATGGCCTCTGGAGAAGGTGTCGATCAGCCTGGTGACGGCGGTCATTGGCCTGATCGCCCTGGCCATCTTTGTCTGGTGGGAGCGACGCGTCAAACGCCAGGGCAAGGAGCCGCTGTTCGACTTCAGCCTGGGCCGTTTCGCCAGCTTCCGCTACGGTCTGATCACGGTCGCCATCGTCGCTCTTGGCGAGTTCGGGGTCATCTTCGTGCTCTCGCTCTATCTGCAAGGCGTGCTGGGTCTGACCGCGTTTCAGACCGGCCTGGTCTTCCTACCATTCGCCGTCACGACCCTGTTTGCCGCTCCGACCGCGGGTGTGCTCTCAAGTCGTTTTGGCGCCAAGTGGGTGGTCACCAGCGGCATGGTGATCGAGGCTATCGCTGTGTTCTGGCTCAGCCGGCTGTTTGCGGTTGACACGCCGATCGGCTACTTCGTTCCGGTGCTGATCCTCTATGGCGTGGGCGTGGGCCTGGCCATTGCCCAGCTCACCAATGTCGTCTTGAGCGAGGTGCCGCGCGCGAGCCTGGGAGCCGGCTCCGGTGCAAACAACACCATTCGGCAGGTAGGCGCGGCGATTGGCGTGGCGGTCATCGGGGCCGTGCTCACCACCGGCATCACCACCTCGGCCAGAAGTCAACTCGACGCCAACCAGACGATCCCCTCCTTCGTGAAGACGGCCATCGTCCAGCAGATCGAACAGGGCGGCGCGGCCGGCGAGGGACAGTTGAGTCTGGAAGGCGCCCCTCCCGGCATCGAGAAAACCGAAGCCGGCCGGGCGATCGGCCAGATCATCCAGCAGTCGTTTGTCGATGGCGCCCGTGCTGCGGCTGTGATCGCCAGCATCTTCATCCTGCTCGGCGCCACAAGTTCGCTGCTCATACCCAACACGAAGATGCAAGAAATCCGTGAAGTCGCGGCTGCGCCCTGAACCCGCAGCCGCCGCTACTCCACCAGAGGAGGCCATACACTGCTATGTACAAGAAAATCATCGTCCCGCTCGATGGCTCCAAGCTGGCAGAGGGCGTGCTGCCCCACGTGCGCCAGCTGGCGCACTGCCTGGGCTGCCAGATCGTCCTGCTGCAGGTGTTGACCCACAAGTCCTACGATTATCTGATCACAGATCCGGGCCTGGCGGCAAGCCTGCGCAGTTCTGAAGAAGAGGCAGCCTGCAACTACATCGGTCCGCTAATCAAGCAATTGCAACAGGAAGGCCTGGATGTGGCGGCCGATGTCGTCGCGGCCACCGGCACCGTCGCCGATGTCATCATCGCCTTCAGCCACCAGGCGCACGGCGACCTGATCGCCATGTCGACCCATGGCCGCACCGGGCCGGCGCGTTGGATGCTGGGCAGCGTAGCCGATCGCGTCGTGCGCGGGGCAGGCATTCCCGTGCTCTTGATCCACCCGCAGAGCGAACGAGAGCCGGGCGCCTAACCTCTGCCCGCCGCCTCGCCGCGGCCCGGTCAGCGCCATCACGCTTGCACCACAACCTGCTTGCCCACGTATCGCGGCGATTGGATTTCATCCAGCATGAAGCGGGCCAAGTCAGCGCGAGAGATGAAGGCCAGCCCGTCGCGCCGCTGGCGCCGAAAATACAGATTCTGTGAGTCATTTTGATCCTCCAGATGCGCCTGGCGCGTCCCTGCCAACTCCTATGGCAGCATCTGCTTCTGCTGGAAGCGAAAACCCCACGGCTTTTCGACGTTGGCGACAACCAGCGCCCAGACGATCACGCCCGCGCTGGTGACGATAGGGATGAAGTCGCGGCCCGCAGCCGAGGCGGTCAGCAGATCGAACAGGGCGTGCCAGATGGCAACCATCAGCACACTGCCGCCGGCGCCGTTGTAAAGCCAGGTGAACAACACTGCGCCGCACAGCACGCCGATGAGCATTCCTGGAATCAAGATCCAGCCCATGCCCACGTACGTTTCGTGATAGAAGAACGAGGGCACATGCCAGAGGAACCAGAGTGAACCGAGTGTGAGTGTCGCTTTCGAGGCGCTCATGGTTTTTTGAAGCCGCGGCAGGGCAAAGCCACGCCAGCCAATCTCCTCGCCGAAGCCGAAGGTGAGCAGCCACAGCGGCAGCACAGCCCAGCCGAGATAGGGCAGGTAGTTGGCCTGGCCGAGCAGGCGCAGGTCGGGCCACGTCCCCTGGATCAGGCGCATCGCCAGGCCCGCCAGGATGAACAATGCCACCGGCGACAGGATCGCGAATGCGGCGTAAACCGGTTTCACCCGCCACCGGATGATCCGTCCCCACAGCTCGGCCAGGCCGGCTCGACCGGCGGTCAGCGCAGTCACGATGAGCGCTGCCAGCGCAGGGCCGAACGAAGCAAGGTAATGGATCGCGTAGGGGATGGCCGCATCTGTCCAGCCTTGCCGCACGAAGACGAGTGGGATGTAAATGGCCCAGGAGAAGGCGATCGCAAGCACAAAGTAAAAAACGATGGCGTGCCGTTTAGTCCAGGATGAGAGATGGATTGTCATCGGTCTCCTCTCATGCACTTGTTTCATCTTACGCTCCTCAAAAGCTTCACGCCGCGCGTTCGCGCAGCAGATCCTTCCCGCCGACGTCAAAGCCGAATGAGAGTTTCAGCGCGTCCTTGGCGCAGACGGTGACGCAGGTCTGGCACAGGCTGCACTCGGTCGAGAGCACGCGCTGGCCGGCCTGGATGTACTCGGGGATGCGGATGTCCATCGGGCACATCTTGACGCAGGCGCCGCAGTCGTTGCACTTGGCCGCGTCGCCGCCGATCTTCAGCAGCGAGAAGCGGCTCGTCAGCTTGAGCGGCACGCTCACCGGGCAGACGTACTTGCAAAAGGCGCGGTTATCCTTGAGCGCGTAGGCCAGGCCGATGCCGATGGCGTAGTAGGCCAGGTTGCCGACGATGAACCAGGTCACGGCAGTCGCCCCCGCCGCGCCGTTGCGAAAGCCCACGAGGTAGACCAGCGCCAGCACGAGCGCCAGGCTCAGCCCGAAGTGCAGATAGCGCAGCCAGCCCCACTTGCCATTCAAGCGGCCGGCCGGCCGCTTGAATGGCAGCAGATCGAGCACCATCACCGTCCAGCACGCCCAGCCGCACCACAGCCGGCCGAAGAGCAGCGGGCCAAAGATTTTGGCAATCAGGTAGTGGAAGACGCCCATCTGCACGACGCCGGTCAGCAAGCCGAAAATGAAGCCTTCGAGCTGAGAGTTCTCGTGGCCGATCAAGATGGCGAAGCCGATCAGGAACGCGCCAACCAGGAAGAGGGTGAGGCGGCGACCGATAGGTTTTTGTTTTTTGGGTAAGGTGGCGTAAAGACCGAGACCGATGCCCAGCGACGTGCCGATGTAACCGAACATAATCAGCGGTCGGATGTAACCCGAAGCGATGTAGCCCCAAATGGCGATGCCCCAAAATGCCAGCATGACCACTACAGGGACGACCAGGTTTTTGAAGGTGAGATTTCCTTTGATGGTATTGGCTTTCATTGTGCCTCCTTGCGGCAAACATTTCATTGTCCATTGTAGGAAAAATGTATTTCCCCGCCATCGTCCCTTCAGGCATTTCACACCGCCCGTTCGGACATTGTCCGATCGGACAATGTACACGCCAATCATCGTGGCTATAATAAGCGTGGAGATATTATGGCTGTCAACAAACCGCAAGCGAACGCGCTCGAAGAACCCGTTCACCAGATTCGCCCGCTGTATTGGGTCTTGATGGTCGCCATCGCCATCCTCTACTATTGGGCGCTTGTGGACGTTCCCTCTCTGCGCGATCCCATTCACCTGATCCCGTTCACCGCGCTCATGTTGATCCATGCGCTTTTGCATTGGGCGGGACCCGCCATCTCAAGCCGCCGCGCCTGGCTCATCCCCTACTTCGTCATGCAGGGTGCGTTGATCTTCAGCATCATCGTTCTTGCGCCTGCGCACGGCTTCATCTATGGGTTGTACTGGGCGATGGCGGGCGAAGCGGCGATGATCCTCACCGACCTGCGCGCCGCCAGCCTCACCATCGCGGGTTACATGGCGCTCTCGGCGGTCAACTTCGGAATGCAACTCGGCTGGGACATGCTCCCTGCGCTGATCGCCTACATCGCGCCGATGATATTCTTCATTCTCGTCTATGCGCTGATGTTCCAACGGCAGGCGAAAGCGCGCCAACAGACCCAGTCGCTTCTCGCGGACCTCGAAGCGGCTCACCGCCAACTGGCAGAATACGCCGTTCAGGTGGAATCTCTCACGCTGACAACCGAGCGCGAACGAATGGCGCGCGAACTCCACGACACGCTGGCGCAGGGACTGGCGGGCTTGATCCTGCAACTCGAAGCAGTGGACTCGCACCTTTCGCGCCATCAAAACGAACGCGCGCAAGCGATCATCACCCAAGCCATGTCCCGCGCCCGCGCCACCCTCGCCGATGCGCGTCACGCCATCGACGACCTGCGCGATAGTCGTTCGCTTATCGACGTTGAATCAGCCGTCCGTGTCGAAGCCGAACGCTTCACCTCCGCGACGGGAATCCCCTGCGACCTCGATCTCGAAATCACCTCCGCCATTCCCGAGCCTTTGGCGGAGCACGTCCTGAAAATCGTCTCGGAAGGACTGACCAACATCGCCCGCCATGCCCGCGCCAAACACGCCAGCCTGAAACTCGACGCGCACAACGGCCTGCTCGAAATGGAAATCAAGGATGATGGCTCTGGCTTCGACGCCAATCTCAGCGGCAAGAGCGGTCACTATGGACTGATCGGCATGGGCGAACGGGCGCGTCTCGCAGGCGGCGCTCTGGAGATTCAAAGCAAACCAACTCAAGGCACAACGCTGAAACTCAGGCTGCCGCTGAAATAACAGTACCGCAACATTCATGTTGCACCCGAAGCGCAAGCTCCATCTTGCGGTACTCCCGTGTCGAAAGGAATCCAAATGATCCGCGTACTGATTGCAGACGATCACGAAGTAGTCCGTGATGGACTAAGACTCATCCTCGAAACCGAAGAGGATTTTGAAGTCGTTGGCGAGGCGGGTGACGGGGCGGATGCCGTTCGAATGACAGAAGAACTCCAACCTGATGTCATCCTCATGGATTTGCGTATGCCTGGCATGGACGGTTTGCAGGCCATCGAGAAAATTCACTCCAAGTGGCCCCCAATTGCGGTTGTGATTCTTACAACCTACAACGAAGATGATTTGATGGCTCGGGGATTGCGCGCGGGGGCGCGCGGCTATCTGCTCAAAGATACGAATCGCCAGACGTTGTTTGATTCACTGCGCGCGGCGGCAAAGGGCGAAGCACTCTTCCTCCCCGAAGTCATTGCGCGGGTGCTGCTCCAGCCGTCGGCTGAAAAGCGAAGCGGGGACTTCACCCTGACTGAACGCGAACTGGAAGTGCTGCGAGCGGCGTCACGCGGGGAACGTTCCAAGGAGATCGCGCTTCATCTTGGCATTTCCGAGCGGACGGTGAAAGCGCACCTGGATAGCGTCTATAACAAACTGGGAGTCGACTCCCGCGCCGCGGCCGTGGCGACGGCAATTCAACGAGGGTTGCTGACGAAATAAGAAAAAACCAGGTGTCTTCGAGACACCTGGCTGCTCATTTCAGGGTGCTGCCTTGCTGGCGAACTTTTCCATATCCGCTTGACAATTTGATATGATCGGCCTATTACTACAACCGTACTTAACACAAAGACACAAAGAGCACGAAGAAAACACCAAGCGGTGATGTTTATCGCCGTCTTTGTGTCATCTTTGTGGTTTTTGAGCCGATGAGGAATCCGCTGTCGTCCATGCCAAGGCCAATTGGCACGGCCATCGTCACATCAAAAGCGGAACTCATGTTTTCCGAGTGATTTGAGTCCATAAGTCGATCTATGTCCACGCCAATTCTAGCCACCAAACTGTACCTCCCCCCACCCCGGCCCGGCGCCGTCCTGCGCCCGCGCCTGATCGAGCGGCTGGATGCCGGCCTCGCTGCCGGCCACAAGCTGACGCTCGTCTCGGCGCCGGCCGGCTTTGGCAAGACGACGCTGGTCAGTGAATGGGTGGGCAGAGCGGGCGGGGCGACCCCGCCCCTACCGGCGGGCGGGGCGACCCCGCCCCTACCGGCGGGCGGGGCGACCCCGCCCCTACCGGTCGCCTGGTTGTCGTTGGACGCCGGGGATAACGACCTCGCTCGCTTTCTGACGTACTTGATCGCCGCGCTGCAGACGGTGGGGGCGGAGATTGGCGCCGGGGTTTTGCCCGCGTTGCAAGCGCCGCAGCCACCGCCCATCGAGCCGCTCTTGACCACACTCCTGAACGAACTCGTGGCCGTGCGCCAGGAATTCATCCTCGTCCTGGACGACTACCACCTGGTCGAGGCTCAAGCTGTCGATCAGGTGCTCGCCTTCTTGCTCGAGCACCTGCCGCCGCAGATGCACGTGGTGATCGCCACCCGCGAGGATCCCAATCTGCCGCTGGCCCGGCTGCGCGCCCGCGGGCAATTGACCGAGCTGCGCGCCGCCGACCTGCGTTTCACCCCCGCCGAAGCCGCCGAATTTCTCAATCGGGCGATGGGCCTCGACCTCTCGGCCCAGGAAATTGCTGCGCTGGAAACCCGCACCGAAGGCTGGATTGCCGGCCTGCAGCTGGCCGCGCTCTCCATGCAGGGGCACCCGGATGCCGCCAGCTTCATCGAGTCGTTCACCGGCAGCCACCATTTCGTGCTGGACTACCTGGTTGAAGAAGTCCTGGCCAAGCAGCCCGCCAGCGTGCAGACGTTCCTGCTGCGCACTTCGATCCTCGAGCGCCTGTGCGGCCCACTGTGCGACGCGGTGATGGACGACAGGCGACAGACGACAGACGAAGGACAGATGGCCGGGGATGCTTCGGTTTCGTCATCCGTCCTTCGTCCTTCGTCGCTGGTCTTGGAATACCTCGAACACGCCAACCTGTTCGTCATCCCCCTGGACAACGAGCGGCGCTGGTACCGCTACCACCATCTCTTTGCCGAACTGTTGCGCCAGCGTTTGAGTCAAAAGCTGCAACCCGCCGCCATCGCCGCGCACCATGTGCGCGCCAGCGCCTGGTACGAAGACAACGGCTTACAGAGCGAGGCCTTCCACCATGCCGCCGCCGCCAATGATGTGCCGCGCGCCGAGCGGTTGATCGAGCAAGGCAGGATGCCCCTGCATGCGCTCGCCGTGTTGACCCCCGTCCTCGACTGGCTGAATTCGCTGCCAAAGACCGTGTTGGATGCCAGGCCCTGGTTGTGGGTCCGAGCTGCCACCTCAACGCTGATGGCGGGGCAAACCACCGGCGTCGAGGAGAAACTACAGGCGGCTGAGGCCGCTTTGGCCGCCGCCTGGCAAAATGCCGATGGCGATGAGAAGACTCGCGACCTGATCGGGCAAATCGCAGCCATCAGGGCGACACTGGCGGTGGTCGGCTACCAGCCGGAAGCTGCGATCAGCCAGGCGCGCCGCGCTCTGGCGCATCTGCACCCCAGTAACCAGCGCTTCCGCAGTCGCGCGACCTGGACGCTGGGGTTTGCCCACCAGCTCCTGGGAGACCGCGCCGCGGCCCGTCAGGTCTACGCCGAAGCGATCAAACAGGCGGCCGGGGATACCTACTATACGGTCCTGGCTTCAACCAATCTGGGGCAGATTCAGGAAGCGGACAACCAGCTGCATGAGGCGGCCGCAACCTATCGCCGCTCGCTGCAACTGCTGAGCGACCACGGCCCGCCCAACGCCAGCGAGGAGTTCATCGGGCTGGCCCGCATCCACTACGAATGGAACGACCTGGACGCCGCCGAGCAGCACGCCCAGCAGAGCCTGCAATTGGCGCGGCAGTACGACCCCACGATTGACAGATTCATTGCCTGCGAGGTGTTCCTGGCCCGCGTGCAGCTGGCCCGGGGCGACGCCGCCGGCGCGGCGGCCATGTTGGCGCAGAGCGAACAGACAGCGCGCCAGCATGATTTCGTGCGCCGCATCCCGGAAGTCGCGGCCGCCCAGGTGATGACCTTGCTGCGGCAAGGCGATGTGACAGCGGCCGCCCATCTGGCTCAGCGGCACGAACTTCCCCTCAGCCAGGCCCGGGTCCGCCTTGCCCAGGGCGACCCGGCCGCGGCGCTGGGCTTGCTGGCGCCCGTGCGTCAACAGGCGGAAACCAGGCACTGGCCGGATGAACGGCTCAAGGCGCTGGCGCTGCAGGCGGTCGCGCTCCATGCGCACGGGGACAGGGAGAAGGCGGCGCACGCGCTGGCCGAAGCCCTGGCGCTGGCCGAGCCGGGCGGCTTCATCCGGCTTTTCGTAGATGAAGGGCCGCCGATGGCGCAGCTGTTGTCGGAGGCCGCTGCTCGCGCGATCAGGCCGGACTATGTTGCTAAGCTGCTGGCTGGATTTGGGGGGCTGACGGAGGACGAAGGACGAACGACGGAACCTTCGCCTTCGTCCTCCGTCCTTCGTCCCTTCGTTTCACTCAGGGCAGGCTCTTCGTCCTTGGTCGAACCGCTGAGTCAACGCGAGTCGGAGATCCTGAGGCTGATTGCGCAGGGCCTCTCGAACCGTGCGATCGGCGAGCGGCTGTTCCTCGCCCTCGACACCGTCAAAGGGCACAACCGCCGCATCTTCGACAAGTTACAGGTCGAAAGCCGCACCGAAGCCATCGCCCGCGCCCACGAGCTGGGGCTGCTTTAAGCACACGTTCCAAGTCCCACGCTTCCCGTTTCACGTTTCACGTTTCACGCATCACGCATCACGTTTCCCGTTTCCCGCTTTACATCCCACATTCATTCTGCCAAAAAAACAACACCTCCCCCAACACCAAAGTGTCTACCCAACAACACCGCGGCGTTGGTATCGTGTCTGTGCACTGAGCAAGCGGCTCAGACGTTGATCGAACATCGCAAATGGAGGCTAAAATGAAACTCAAAACTGCTCTCTTCATCTGTTTGAAGATCATAGCCCTGACCATCATCCTGTTCATTTGCTGGTCCGTGGCAGGCGGTGTGATGGGGCTATAGGACAGCACAGGCCAAACGCCCGCACAGGCTGGCGCGGGACTCAAGGCTTTGCTGACGATGCGCCTATTCACATAAAAAAGGAAACTGAAATGGACATCCAAACTTCGAAAATGCTCTCGGCTCTACTGGCGGTGTGCTTTTTAGACACCCTTGTTCTGACTTACATCATCCTCCGCTCGCGCTGGGCGGGATGGCGGCTCATTGCAACTGTCTTTTTTGTCTTCTATGGCGTGATGACATTCATGTCGCAAATTGAATCGGTGGTCTTTCACATCCTGCCAGCGGGTGTGTTGCCGCGTCTCTTCCTGATGGGCGTCCTCGTCGCTGCCCCCTTCTCGCTGCTGGCCGTCCTTATTCTGGGCAAGGGAAAAGCGGATACCGCAACAACCAATGAGCCGAACTCGCGTTTGCTGATGCCCGCAAACGAATGGGCTTGGAAATTGGCGGTGATTGCAGTGGCCTATATGCTCTTGTACTCGACCTTCGGCTACTTTATCGCCTGGAGAAATCCGGCGGTGCAAGCCTATTATGGCGGGATTGACGAGGGCAGCTTCCTGGCGCACATGAAAGCAGTCTTTACAACCGCGCCATGGTTAGAGCCTTTTCAAGCCTTACGCGGCGTGCTCTGGGCATTGGTGGCGCTGCCCGTCATTCGCATGATGAAAGGACGCTGGCAGGAAACTGCCATCGCTGTTGGCTTGCTTTTTGCCGTGCTGATGAACAGCCAGCTGTTGCTCCCCACTCCGCTCATGCCTGAGTCAGTACGAATGACACACTTAGTCGAAACGGCCTCGTCCAACTTCATTTTTGGATGCTTGATCGTTTGGCTGCTCCATCGCCATCACTCGTCGCTATCCGATTTGTTCAGGGCGGGCTTGACTCCACAGGCAAAAAACGGGCTAACACCGCCTGCTTCTGAAAGTATGGCGAAAGCCCCGCACTTTCAGTGAACTGACCCGAAATGAAACCCGAATAGCATGGCGCTCGATCAAGGCCCCTTGCGTGGGTCGCCAAAGAGAAAGGACAAGGCAAACCAAATGCAGAATCTACAGAAGGTGGGCGGCATTGCCGCACTGGGTCACACCTCTCGCGGCAAGGCTTTGCTAAATGGACTACTGGCCTGGTTCATCGGTTTTGCACTCTATATGCTTCCCGCGTTTATCGTTGCCTTCCGGCTGGCCTTCGAAATGGGACCCCAGAAGCAGGGCGCAGCCGCCATTAGTGCGCAGATCAGCCAGACGATAGCCATCCTGTATGCAGGCAGTTGGTTCCTGCAAGCGGGGCTGATCGTCATGGTTAGCCTGTTGGTGGTGTGGCGTGCTTGGGCTGTAGCAACAAGGAGCGAGCAGAGGCAACTGATAAACGGTCTGATGGTGGGAGCAGCGCCGGCGCTGCTGACGCCGGTGCTCCTGATGTGGGGCGGATTTGGCTGGGTGGACCTTGTCGCGATGCTGGTCTGCCTGGTTGCCGGTGTGACAGGTGGGCGCCTGGCCAAGGCGCGCAGGACAAGCCGTAACGCGGAATTCATTCCGCAACCTGACACTTGCGCGTTCGACGCCAATGCTACGGAGTAATGCTACAAGGAGGGAAACATGAACTGGTGCATTGAGCAAACAGCTCATGGTCGAGGTGATCTGTCTGTTGCTGACCATCTGGCTGGCATGAAGGTGGCACAGCCCCGAAACCCAATCTGGATCGCGCTGCTCTCACACAAATGAGATTTCCCGATTTCACTCTATCAAATCTTCAAGCGCAAGAAAGGAATATGCACAATGAAAGCGATTGTCTGTACAAGATACGGCCCCCCTGACGCACTTCAGTTCCAAGAGGTGGCAAAACCTGCACCCACAGCGGATGAAGTGCTGGTCAAGATTCATGCGGCCTCCATCAATATGTTCGACTGGCATCTGCTGACCGCTGACATCCCAATGGTGCGCCTGATGGGCGGAGGGCTGCGCCGGCCCAAGGTGACGATCCCCGGCGAGGACATCGCCGGGCGGATCGAAGCGACTGGCAGCAACGTCAAGCAGTTTCGGCCAGGCGATGACGTCTTCGGGGACATATCGGCGTGTGATGGCGGCGGTTTTGCCGAGTATGTCGCGCTGCCTGAGCGTGCCCTGGCGCTGAAACCGACCACGCTATCTTTCGAGGAGGCCGCGGCTGTCCCTATGGCGGCCCTCACCGCCCTGCAGGGTCTGCGGGATCACGGGAAGATTCAAGCGGGGCAAAAGGTGCTGATCAACGGGGCGTCGGGCGGGGTGGGGACGTTTGCGGTGCAGATCGCCAAAGCCTTCGGCGCTGAGGTCACGGCCGTGTGCAGCACACCCAACCTGGATCTGGCGCGCACGCTGGGGGCCGACCGAGTCATTGACTACACCCAAGAAGATTTCACCCGCTCCGGGCAGACGTATGACCTGATCTTCGCCGCCAACGGCTACCATCCGCTGGCAGCCTACAAGCGCGCCCTGACGCCCCAGGGCATTTACGCGATGGCGGGCGGCAAGCCAGGACAGATTTTCCAGGCCATGCTCCTGGGCAGGTGGCTGTCGGAACGAGGCGGTAAGCAACTGGGCGGCTTCACGGCGCATGCAAACCAGAAAGATTTGGTGATCCTCAAAGAGCTTCTGGAAGCCCGGAAGGTCGCGCCGGTGATTGACCGACGCTACCCGCTGAGCGAGACGGCTGAGGCGCTCCGCTATCTCGGCGCAGGACACGCCCGTGGGAAGGTTGTCATCACGGTGGTCGAGAGCAAGTAAGCCCGTCAGGGCTGGTTTCGAATGTACCCAAATCAATCGAGTTTGAGGAGTAACCTCATGGACAAACCAATCATCCTGGCTCGCAACATCCACAAGACCTTCCGCAACGGCAAGATCGAAGTGCATGCCCTGGCTGGCGTGGATCTGTCCATCGCCGCCGGTGAGATGGTGGCCGTGATGGGGCCGTCGGGCTGCGGCAAGACGACCCTGATCAACTGTCTGTCCGGCCTGGACAGCTTCGACACGGGCGAGGTCGAGATCGAAGGCGCCTCGCTGCGGGCGATGAGCGACCGGGCGCGCACCAGCTATCGGGCCAGGCGCATGGGCTTCGTGTTCCAGACCTTCAACCTGCTCCCCGTCATCACGGCGGTGGAGAACGTCGAACTGCCCCTCCTGCTCAGCGGCGTGCGCCCGCGCGAAGCCCGGCAGCGGGCCCTGCGCGGCCTGACCCAGGTGGGGCTGGCCGCGCGCGCCGAACATCGCCCGGCCGAACTCTCCGGCGGCGAGCGCCAACGGGTGACCATTGCGCGCGCCCTGGCCAGCCAACCCGCGATCATCTGGGCCGATGAGCCGACCGGCAACCTGGACACCCGGTCCGCCGCCGATGTGCTCACGCTGATGCGCGACCTGAACCGGGAACAAGGCCAAACCTTCGTGATTGTCACCCATGACCCCCACATCGGCGACCTGTGCGACCGCGTCATCCGCATGCAGGACGGGGCGATTGTGTCAGATGTGCGCGATGCGGCGACAGGAGAGGAGAGGCAGCCATGACGACTCAACCTGGCTTCGGCCCAACTCAAACAGCGGCCATCGTGCTCCTGGCCGCCGTGGCGCTGATCCTGCTCTCCCTGCTCATGCTGGGGCTGCGCCACCGCACCATCGCCAAACTGGGGGTGCGCAACATCCCGCGGCGCCGCTCGCAGTCCGCCCTCATCATCTTGGGGCTGACGCTGAGCACCATCATCATCGTCAGCGCGCTCAGCATCGGCGACACGCTCAGTTATTCGGTGCGCCGCCATGCCATCAATGCCTACGGCGCCATTGACCAGGTGATCTCGCCGCCCTTGCTCTCGACGCTGGCCGGACTCGTCACGAGCGCCGAAGATGGGGGCAATCCAGCCGACGCCTTGTCCAACTCCGAGCTGTCCGGCGTGCTGAACGGGGATCTGCTCAGCATCCTGGGCTTGCTGCAGAAGGGGCTGCCGGGCATCAGCGAGGCGCGCTACGCTCAACTGCGCGACCAGGCCCAGGCCGACCCAGCCACCGCCGCCGTGGTGGACGGGCTGGCGCCCTCCATCGCCTTCCCGACCATCATCCGTGACCGGACGAGCGGCCAGGGCGTCCCCCTGGGTTTCATCGTGGCCGTGAACAACGAATACGACGAGCAGTTCGGCCTCACGACGATTGATGGCAAGCCGGTGCAGATGGAGGATCTGCGCACGGGCGTGGGCAATATCTTTGCCCAGGCCAGCAACCTCTTTCGCTGGGCCGACAGCATCGGCGTCAACGTGGACAGCGTGGCCGCCGTCGTGGCCGGGGCCGGCGCGCTGTTGACCCAGGGTCAGGGAGGGTTGGGCGACCCCACGCGGCCCATGACTGGCACGCTGGACATCCCGGCGCTGGGCAGGGCGTTGTCGGAGGGCAACCTCGACCTGGCCGCGGCGGGCGCGGCGCTGGGCATCGACGCGAACGCGATCCTCAGCGCGGTGAACCTGAACACCCTGGGCATGGAGATTGATCGCGTGCTGGAGCAGGTGGGGCTGGAACTGCGCCAGGGGGATGTCTACCTCAACCGGCTGGGCGCGGAGCAGCTCAACGCCCAGCCGGGCGATGTGCTGGACATCTTCATCGGCCCGCTCCCCGTGCCCTTCCGGGTGCGGGCGATCGTGGAACAGGCCGGCCCCCTGGGCGCGCTCAAGCCGGTGGTCATGCTGCGGCTGGATGAAGCCCAGGAACTGCTCTTCATGCCGGGGCGGGTGAACAATGTGCTCGTCTCCAACACTGGGGATGCCGACACCGGCATGGCGAACACGGCGGCCGCGGCCCGGCAACTGCGGGCGCTGGCCCTGAACGAGGACGCGCTCACCGAGTTGGTCGCCCTGCTGCGCCAACCGGACGTGCTGGCGGCCATCACGGCCGCCGCGAACGGCTCCGCCCCGTCCACCCTGAGTCGAGAGGAAGAAGACATGGCCGACTTCCTGGCCTTCCTGGGCGGGGGGCTAGGCAATGGGGCTCTGGCCGAGCGCACGCCCCGCCTGGTGGCGGAGCTGGGAGGCGCTGGCATCTCCCCGGAGCTGCGGCTGCTCGTGGCCCAGCCGGACATGCAGAACTGGCTGCGCCGATTGCCCCTACCGGACGAGACCGGCGCGCGGCTGACTGAGATCCTGGGCCGGATCAGCGACCTGGAAGTGCTGGATGTGCTGAGCAAGAACACGGTGGTCGCGGCGGCCGGCATCGGCGGCGGGGTTTTTACCACGGTCTTCAGCATCTTCGGCATCTTCTCCATTTTCGCAGGCGTGCTGCTGATCTTCCTGATCTTCGTCATGCTGGCGGCGGAGCGGCGCAGCGAGCTGGGGATGGCCCGCGCCATCGGCATGCAGCGGGGCCACCTGGTGCAGATGTTCGTCTCCGAGGGCATGGTCTACGACCTGGTGGCCGCGGCCCTGGGCGTCGTGCTGGGGCTGGCCATCTCCTACGCCATGATCGGCTTCCTGGGCGGCATTTTCAACGCCGCGGCCCAGAAGGTCAGCAGCGGACTGTCCGGCAGCCTCTTCACCTTCCGCTTCAGCGTCGCCCCCACGTCGGTGGTGATCGCCTATGCCCTGGGCGTGCTCTTGACCTTCGCCGTCGTCACCCTCTCCTCCTGGCGGGTCAGCCGCCTGAACATTGTCTCGGCGATCCAGGACACGCCGGAGCCGGACGGGGGCGAGCGGGGCGCGGGCAAGCTGGTCGGGCGGCTGATCACCGGCCCGCTGACCGTGGCCGCGGGCGCGTGGCTCTGCTTCGGCGCGGCGGGCGGAGCCTCGGGCGTCCTGCTGCTGATCGCGCTCTCCATGCTGCTGGTCGGCGGGCTGCTGAGCGTGAGCTGGGCGCTTTCGGCCACAGCCATGCGCACGGAGCGCCGGCGGCGGCTGATCTATTCGGCCATCGGCCTGGGCCTGGTGCTCATCTGGGGGCTGCCCTGGGCGACCTTGCTGCCCGGCCGGGGCTTCGACTTGCTGCAAGGGGATCCCCGCTGGACAATCCTCGCCCTGGCGGTCAAGGGGCCGGCGCTGATCCTGGGCGGCATTCTGGTCATCATGTTCAGCGCCGACATCCTGCTGCAGGCGGTGAGCCGGCTGCTGGGCGGCATCGGCGCGCTGACGCCGGTGCTCAAGACCGCCATCGCCTATCCCCTCACCAGTCGCTTCCGCACGGGCCTGGCCATGGTCATGTTCGCCATGATCATCACCACCGTGGTGCTCATGGCCGTGGTCATCCAGGCTACGGAGAGCGTCGTCACGCCGGACGCCAGGAGCAGCGCCGGCTTCGACATCCGCACCTCCTTTGGCCTGCTCAGCTTCTTCGATCGGGTGACCGATCTGGAAGGGGAGTTGGCCCGCGTGCAGGACTTTCCCCATGAAGATATTGCGGCCGTGGGGGGCATCGTCAACCGCTCGCTGGACGTGCGCCAGGCCGGCCCCGGCCCGACCGGATCGTGGCACTCGCTCTCGCTGACGGGCATGGACGCCGGCTTCATGGCCCAGGCCCGGGGGATCTACACCTTCGGTCAGCGCGCGGCCGGGTTCGCGGACGACGCCGCGGTCTGGCAGGCGCTGCTGGCGCGCGACGACGTCGCCATCGTCACGCCGTTCCTGGTGGCCAATCCCGACCGCAGCTACGCCAGCGCGGGCGGCGGCGGCAGCGACGGCCTGGCCGCCACCCTCAGCGGGCTGGCCGAGGAGGCCGGTTCGCAGGATGCTGCGCCGGCCACAGAGGGTGAACTCAGCTTCCGGCTGGCCGGCTTCACCCGCGCCGATGCGCTGCCGGAGGTGTGGCTGGAGCTGCGGGAGGCGTCGGGCGGCCAGGTGCGTAGCCACCGGGTGCAAGTGATCGGCGTGCTGTCGGACATCACCACGGTCAGCATGAACTCGGTCTTCGTCAACAGCCAGGCGCTAGCCGCCATCGCCGGCCAGGCTGCGCCGCCGGACGCGTTCTTCATCAAGGTGAGCGAGGGCGCGGATGCGCGGGAAGTGGCCCAGGCCGTGGAGCGGGCCTTCCTGAGTTCCGCGCTGGACGCCACGGTGATCGCAGACAGCGCCGCCCAGGGCCAGGCCTTGACCCGCGGCATCCTGCAACTGTTTCAGGGGTTCCTGGCCCTCGGGCTGCTGGTGGGCATCGCCGCCCTGGGCGTGATCAGCGCCCGCACCGTGGTGGAGCGCCGGCAGCAGGTGGGCATGCTGCGGGCCATCGGCTACCAGCCGGAAATGGTCGCGCTTTCCTTTGTGCTGGAGGCCAGCTTCATCGCCCTGGTGGGCATCGGTCTGGGCGTCGCTGCAGGCATCCTGCTGGGCCAGGCCATCATCGGCCAACTCTTCAGCGTCATCACGGCCGGCCGCGCCCTGCCCGTGCCGTGGAGCCAGATCGGCGTCATCGTCCTGGGCGCGTACCTGTTCTCGCTGCTGACCACCATCCTGCCCGCGCTCCAGGCCGCGCGCATCTATCCGGCGGACGCGCTGCGCTACGAGTAGGGCGGAGCTGCTGCCTGGTCAACACCCTGGTCAAAGCACCCGCGTAGACTGACAGGCGCACAGCCAGGGTCTGGTGCGCCAGGTCAATCACCTGATCTGACTTTGGACCGGCGCCTGCGCAGCCAATAGGCATGCGTCAGGCGCCGGTGCAGTTCGCCGTGCTGCGTATCCTGAGTTATAATTCAGGCCAATCGTGTTCTCAATACAGCGCGAGGCAGTATGGATACTGGACCCAAATACCGTTTTGACCCGGTGGATCACAACTTCATGCGGATACGCGGCCGGCTCACCCCAGGGGAGCGATTGTTGGCCATGTTGGCGGCGCGGGAGTGGGTGGTCAGCGCACACCGCGCCCGCCTGTGCCGGCGGTACCCCGAACTATCACCCCAAGAGATCAACCTGAAGATGCTGGAGGAGATAGAGCGTGCCGAACGCAGACAGACCCGACCTCACCCTGTTTCTTGACATCGTGCATACGCTGGAACGGATCGGCGCGCCATACATGATCATCGGCGGCTTCGCAGCCACCATGTACGGCATCACACGCACGACTTTCGATATTGATATTGTCGTTGATCTCAAGGAAACGCATATCCAGGCTTTGGCTGCCGCCTATCCACCGCCCCGCTACTACGCCGATCCCGAGCAGATGCGCAGTTCGATCCGGATGGGCATTTCGTTCAATATCATTGACGGCAAACGCGGCGAGAAAGCGGACCTGAGCCCCTTGACCAGGGATTCGCGCTATCGTCAGGCGTTCGGGAGGCGGATTCGGTACGAGATCAAATGGCCTGGCGAGGCGTCTTTCATGGCGTGGTGCGCCCGGCCAGATGATGTGATCTACGGCAAGTTCCTGGCCTGGGATGAAGGTCGCTCGCGCAAGCACGAAGCCGACATCTACGATATGCTCGTCTTCCAGTACCTCGAAGCCGACCCGACGCTGGCAGACACCTTCGACGAGGCATAC
This sequence comes from Caldilineales bacterium, assembly GCA_019695115.1. Classification (GTDB taxonomy): domain Bacteria; phylum Chloroflexota; class Anaerolineae; order J102; family J102; genus SSF26. The sequence continues at coordinate 25,688 of JAIBAP010000073.1, forward strand.
CTGAATGCCCAGGCTCGGGCGTTGGGGCCAGATGTGGAAGAGCTCTGGCAATCCATCAAACAAGCGGCGCAGGATGAAGCGCGGCGCGAGGATACTCAGGACCTGATCGAATGACCCAGAGCAGGAACCTGACAATGCAGAACGCGCCGCTCAGGAACGACTGGCGACATTTGTCACCCAGGACTTTCTGCTCCTGGATCTGGTGCACCGGGAACAGCCAATTCCCGACCTGCTCCGCGAACGGCTACCTTTCCTGGTTGACCACGGGCTGATTGAGCGCACCGGGCGTGGCCGCGGGGTGCGCTACATGCTATCACGCGACCTGTACGCCTTCCTGGGACAGAAAGGCGTCTACGAAACACAAGGCCTGCAACTGCGGGGGCGGTTTCAGTCAGCTCGTGGTCAGCGATGAAGCGCAAAGAATGGCGCCTTCCGGTGTCAAGGATGCATGCGATAAGTTTTCGTCACGCCCCACCCCCACCATCGCGACCGGCGAGCGCCTCGATGAGCCGCGCGCAGCCGCCGGCGGCCAGGTAGCTGGCATGGTCGTGGACATCGGCGAACTTGCGGCCGGCGATTTTGGCGCACTCGAACTCACAAGCGGTGCACTGCACGAAGCGGTTGATCGCCTCGGTGGCCGCGGGACTGTTGAACTCGACGGAGGCGCCGCCAGCGGTCACGCCAGCCATTTCGATCAGCCAGACCGCCGCGCCCAGCGCGCCGCAGGCGCCGCCGCTCAACCCGATGCCGCCCGCCAGCCCGGCCGCCATGACCGTGTGCTGGTCGCCCGCGCCCATGGCGCGCGCCAGCTGGGCCGCGCAGCTCACCGGCGGCTCGGGCGGGACAAGCTCGTCATCCGCAAAGGCGGCGTCAATCGCGCGCCGCGTCGCTCGCGCAAAGCCGGCCGTCATGCTGAAACAGCGGATGGGGCCGCCCTTCAGAAAGAACTTCAGGACCTGCTTGCCCTGGGCGTTCTTCCAGTCCAGTTCGATCACGTCGGAACAGTTGATGCTCTTGTAGCTGGCCTGAAAGGAGCCGGCCAGCCGTTGAGCTGCGACGACGGCCGCCGCTTCGGCGCGCGGTCCTGGCCCGAAACGGCGATACGCTTCCGCGCCGGCGGCCAGCGCCGCGCCCCAAAGCTGGCCGCACTGAAATCCCATCTGCTCCAGGCCGCCCGCCAGCGGCAGGGCGGCGTGCTCCTCCAATGCCAATGGCTGGCTGAACGAGTCGTCAACGACGCTCATCACCGCTTCGGATCAGGTTCCCACCTTGAGAAACCGGCGCACGGTGGCCAGCGACGAAATCCGGGGCGTTGTGCTGTTGTCAACGAAGGCTTTCATCTGTTCTTCCTTTCGTAGGCGCCCCAGACAGCGACGACGCCATCTGATCGCACCCCAATGAATTGCGCCCTTTCAGGCAACGCCAGTATACCCGCACCCCCGACCGGCGGATAGACACTTTGGTGTTGTGCAGAGGGGTTGATTTTCAGAAGCGCGCCATAAAGCGACATGACAACGGTCATGGCGGCAGCCTGAACGCTGTCGTAAGATCGGTTATTGAGCGCCGCAGCGGGCGATCTGCGCTCACACAACCGCCGGCCGTGGAAGCCAGCGATGGCTTGACCGGTGCGCCCCCGGATTCACGGAACGATCTATGTCCACGCCCATTCTCGCCACCAAGCTGTACATGCCGCCG